>NZ_LUKH01000979.1:0-1390 GCF_001593695.1 Leisingera sp. F5
TTCGCGCGCGAAACATCGGGTCAAAAAGACTGACCTGAAATGCTGGCGGAGGCTGGCTGCAAAACCTGTCTGGCGCGGGCCTGGCAAAATGCTGGGTGCGTAGCTGAATGGGGGCTGGCGGAAATGCTGGCTGACAGTCATGCGCGTGGCTGGCTGAAATCACTCTGGTTGCTGTCGTTGCTTGCGGTCTGGCTGTCCCGAAGGATGGCTGGAGGGCTGGCTGCTTGCGGCCTGGTGATTCTGGCTTGCGTGCAATTTCTGCATCCTGTGTAGCCGCACCCAAGTTTCTGGTCAACGGAAAATGCAATGAAATCAAATAGTTGGTAGATTTACTCGGGAATCGCTCCCGGGCAGCCCTAGGCAGCGCGCCTGTGCGGCCTTACATTCACTCCCTCTGGCAAAGGAGGACGGTCCATGGCAGGCGGCTGGGCGCAGGACGGCGCGGTGAATGAACAGATTGAAGCCTCGATCAATGACGAGCTGGCGCGGCTGAAGGCGGTGCGGCGCCCGGTGGGCGAAAGCCTGACCCATTGCGCCGAATGCGAAGAGGTGATCCCCGAAAAACGCCGCGTGGCCATTCCTGGCGTCAAGCTCTGCATCGACTGCCAGCAGGAGCGCGACGGCGCCCATCAGGCACGCGGGGGGGTCAACCGGCGTGGCTCGAAGGACAGCCAGTTGAAGTGAAACATTGGGTGATCAGATGCCGTATTTTCTGCGCAGCTTTCTGACTTGTGACCCGATCTTGTTGCCAGGTTTAATGCGCTCCGCGAATTCTTTTCTTGGCTTGTACCAAGACTTGTCCTTTTCGCTGTATTTCCACAGTTGCCCTTCGCTGTCGGCTACATGCCGGTAGCATTCTTTACGTGGTGCGCCGGGAACACCCTTTTGGTAATACCAATTGGCTTCATAGCACAGGCTGCCCTTAGACGTCGCATACCACTTCCCAAGCCCGACGTTGTCTTCCCAGATTGCCTGAAAACTGCCGTCCGGTGCCCAGTAGGAGCCTCCCTTGCTCCAGATCCAGGTTTTCCCCGCATATAATTCCGCAATGGTTTGACCGCTGACAGGTTTTTTGCGGTCCGGGCCGGCCGCAATAGGATTGGTGGCGGTCAGGGCAACGGCAATTGCGGTCACTGTGATCTTTGGAAACGGTACCATAGTAACTACTCCCCTACTGGTTAACGGGCTTAGTTTACCATAAATAGAATTTATATTCTAAAATTTACCCTAGGCGGTGATCAATTGCACGCAATGGGAAGGGGTGTTGTGCTGCTCAAGGTTTTATAAGCCCCATCCGCAGGATGTGCTGCGGGCCGGCAATGCCGTGGGGGTGGATGCCGCCAGTGTCTTCAAAACCGCCCTTGCGGTAGCAGCGGATGGCGCCGAAATT
>NZ_LUKH01000980.1:0-1389 GCF_001593695.1 Leisingera sp. F5
GAGCTCAGATGCTGCTTCAAATGGCTCGTACCGCTGCTTTTGGCGGCGCCGCTTTGAACACACGCGGGCTCCAGCACCACATCCGGATACCTATGGAGCCGGATGTAGGGATCTTGGAGTTCGACAAGACCGAGAAGCATCTGAAGGCGGTGGATGACGCAGAGAAGGTCGCTTCGCTCAGGATCGATAGCTACCGCTTTGAACAGGAAAGCTTGGCCGAAATCTATGGCGCTGTTCGCGACTATCTTCACAAGTATGGCATTACCTGTTGCAGGCTGCGAGCTGCGTTGGTGCGTGAGGTCAAGCTCGTGGATCGCCCTCCCGCCGCCTATACGCTCTGGTGCAATGAAGGGTTTGAGGGGTACCGGGATAGTCGCCTGCTGTTACCCATTGGAGAGTCGCTGGTAGGACGCAGCGTGCAAGATCGCTGTGCGTGTAGTATGGACCTTACAGATCCTTCTGAACACAGGCTTTATCACCGGCTGGACCGGCGACCGGCTGGTTCACGGCTGTTGCCGGATGATCGTAAATGGGTGGTTGTTGTCCCATTCAACCGTTGGCCGACAGGCGCGGATAGCGACTCTCCCGAGCACATTTCTGTTGCGGCGACGTTAGATGGAGATGTCCCCCTGCCGGGCAACTTGAGCGATCATCTTGAGGAACTGCGGAACATTGTGGACAAGAACGGGGTTTTTACCCCATATTAGCACTCAAGATGCGAGGTTGTGCCTCGCGAGGGGAACTGCGATGCCTACAAGGAAAGTGAAGATGTATTCTGTCAAGCCGCGGGCAGACGGTCTGAGCTTGAAGGAACGCTATCAGCAGTTCCGGAAAGCCAAGGCTCAAGCTGTCCGAGAGATTGAACAGCATGATCGAAAGATGGCAGCCTCTGCGCGACGTCTGCTTTCGGTTCGTCGCGAGAATGAGTTTGCGGCGCAAGACTGAAGCTGCCGCCCTTACACTGCGAGCAGCTTAGGCAGCAAACCAAACAACGCAGGACGCAAAGCGCTGCTCCATGGGAGACGGCCTTTAGACTTCTCCCAGCATCTTGCCGACCGGCTGATCAAGGCTTCTGCCGAGGTTTGGCAGGCGGCTCGCGACATCTTCCAAGCATAATGCAAACGCGGCCTGGGCCTTGATCACTGCGACTTCTTTAATTGTCGAGCCATTGTGAACGATCTCTCCCCGAGCTTCCATAATCGACCTGACCGCGTCGACGTAGTCATCGATGCCATGCTTTCCCTTAAGGCAGATACGAAGCCGTTTACGGACCCGAGCAGAGACGCCTGGAGCATACGCATCTGTCAGGAGCGTTTCAAAGGCGACAGCGAGTGCCACGACCGCTTCATCATCCGTTACGCGGGCACTGAAAGACTGCCGATACCAATC
>NZ_LUKH01000981.1:0-1389 GCF_001593695.1 Leisingera sp. F5
ACCCTGCCTGCGCTGCGGGGCGGCGCCTCTTCCAGGCTGGCAAGCCGCGGCATGTCCTGCCAGAAGCCCAGCGGCTGGCGGGGGGTGTTGCCCTGCATGGCTTCCAGCATCAGCACCAGATCGCGCACGGTCCGGGCCATCGGACCGGGCACTGACAGCCCGTCAAACGGCGCCGGGTTCGGGTCATAGGGGATAAGGCCCGGGGTCGGCCGGAAGCCCACGACACCGCACCAGGCTGCGGGCGTGCGGGTGCTGCCGCCCAGATCCGAGCCATCCGCAAGCGCCACCATGTGCGCCGCCAGCGCGGCCGCCGCGCCGCCCGAGCTGCCGGCCACTGTTTTTTCCGGGTTCAGCGGGTTGCGGGTGGTGCCGGACACAAGATTGCTGGTCTGGCCGGAGAAGGTGAACTCAGGCGTGTTGCTTTTGCCGGTGATCATTGCACCTGCGGCGCGCAGACGGGCCACATGCAGGGCGTCAAAATCCGGGACATGGGATGCAAAGCTCCTGGATCCCCAGGTGGTGCGCAAGCCCTTGGTTTCAAAGCAATCTTTTATGGCAATAGGCAGGCCGTGCAGCGGTCCGGCAAATGCGCCCGAGGCCGCCGTCGTATCCAGCTCCGCGGCCCGCGCCTCTGCTGCATCCCAGTCCAGGGTGACAAAGGCATTTACGGTGCTTTCCCGCGCTTCGGTCTGCGTCTTATGCGCCGCCAGAACGTCGCGGGCACTCAGTTCACGCGCCCGCAGCTTGGCGGCCATGTCCTCGGCGGAGAGGGCGGTGATGTCTGTCATGCGGCAGGTCTTCCGGTGCTGGTTGAAAGGGGTGCTGCCGTCAGACTAAGAACCGGTGCCGGGCGGGACCCTTCTGAAACCGGCCTCAAAAGCGTCTGCCAGCGACCTGGCGGGCTTCTGCGGGCAGGCCTCAGCGGGCAAGCCAGCCGTGGACTGCATCCTTGCCCAGGCGGCAGGCCTCCGCCAGGCTTTCTCCATTGGCCAGGTGGCAGGTGATCGCGGTGGCCAGGCTGCACCCTGTTCCGCGTTTGGAGCCCGGCAGCCGTTGTGCAGCAAAGCGGAGGACGGCGCCGCCGCCGGTGCAGAGCACATCAATGCTCTGCGGGCCTGTGCCATGGCCGCCTTTGACCAGCACTGCTTGACATCCCTGCGCCAAAAGGACTGCCGCCTGCGCCTCAATACTGCCGGTTGAGCCGGAAAGTACTTCCAGCTCCGCCAGGTTCGGTGTGACTAAGACCGCCCGCTTCAGCAATGCGCCAAAGCCGTCTGCCGCCATCAGCCTGCCGCCGGAGGTTGCTTTAAGAACCGGATCCAGCACGATAGGCATCTCTCTGGGAAGGGCCGCGTCAACTGCGCTGGCCACTGCGGCAGACCCCAGCAT
>NZ_LUKH01000982.1:0-1388 GCF_001593695.1 Leisingera sp. F5
GTGTGGTGCTGGGCCGCGATCTGGCGGAGACCGCCTATACCATGGGTGTCTTTGCCGCCTGGGGGCCGCTGATCTTTGGTCCCGTCTCTCTTGGGGGTGGGTTTTTATGGGCGATTGCTGTGGCGATCGACCGCCACCGCTCCCGCCCGCACCGCTAAGGCACAGCAAGGCCGGCAACAGCTCCCGCGGCTTATTGCGCCGCTGCGGCCGTCAGCTTGCCCAGTGCGCCCTGCATCTTGGCGATGAAACCGGCATCGGCAGGAATATCGAGACCGGAGAGCATCCCCGCCGGATCTTCATAGGTCAGCCAGACCTGGCCCTCAGCATCCTCATACGCCAGTACCTTGAGCGGCAGATAAAGCCCCGCCCGCATGTCGGCCTGCATCGCCGGGGTGCCCAGCTTGGGGTTGCCGAAGATCAGCAGCTGCGAGGCCGCCAGTTCCAGCTCTGCCTGCTGCGCGCCCGCAGCATGGTCCACCCGGGCAAAGACGGTGGCCCCGGCGCCTTCAACGGCGGCCTGCAGCGCGTCCATGGTTTCGGCCACGGGTTTCTGGCTTGGCACTTTCATCAGCTCGGCGGCGGCGGGCAATGCGGACATGAGGGCGATGGCTCCGGCAAGGATAAGGGGTTTTGTCATAACAACTGCTCCGAAATGTGCGGTGATAGGATGAAAACAAGGCAAGCGGTCCCGGCTGGCAATTCACGTTTCCGGCATGGGCAGAACCTTGCTGCCTTCCAGAAGCTCTGCGCGGCAGAATACCACAGCAGCCCGCCCGGACCAAAACGCGCACGGGCGGCCATACCTGTTGCGCTTTCAGCGGTGTTTGCGTACCCACGGCGCAAGCAGCTTGAAAGGCAGATCATCATGCTGAAGACCCGTATCATCCCCTGTCTCGACGTCGCCGACGGGCGCGTGGTCAAGGGCGTCAACTTTGTCGGCCTGCGCGACGCGGGCGACCCGGTGGAATCGGCCAAGGCTTATGATGCGGCCGGCGCGGATGAGATCTGCTTTCTCGATATTCACGCCACCCATGAAAACCGCGGCACCATGTTCGACGTGGTGCGCCGCACCGCCGAGCAGTGCTTTGTGCCGCTGACCGTGGGCGGCGGGGTGCGGACCAAGGACGACGTGCGCGCACTGCTGCTGGCGGGCGCTGACAAGGTCTCGTTCAATTCCGCCGCCGTGGCCAACCCGGATGTGATCGCCGACGCGGCGGATCAGTTCGGCAGCCAGTGCATCGTCTGCGCCATCGACGCCAAGACGGTGCAGCCGGGCCGCTGGGAGATTTTCACCCACGGCGGCCGCAAGCCCACCGGCATCGACGCAGTGGAATTTGCCCGCACCGTGGTGGCCAAGGGGGCCGGGGAAATCCTGCTGACCTCGATGG
>NZ_LUKH01000983.1:0-1388 GCF_001593695.1 Leisingera sp. F5
GGCGATGTGGTGTTCGAAGGTGGCATGGTGCGCATTGGCCAGGATGAAATGTCCTTCGATCAGGCCGCCATGGCCTGCTACCAGGGCCGGGTCAGCCTGTCTGCCACCGGTTTTTACAAGACACCCAAGGTGGAATGGGACCGGATCAAGGGCCAGGGCCGCCCGTTTTACTATTTCGCCTATGGCGCCGCTGTGACCGAGGTTGTTGTGGACGCCCTCACCGGTGAGAACCGTATCTTGCGTGCCGACATTCTGCATGACGCCGGCGCCTCGCTGAACCCAGGCATCGACATCGGCCAGATCGAGGGCGGCTATGTGCAGGGCGCCGGGTGGCTGACCACCGAAGAACTGGTCTGGGACGGTGCCGGGCGCCTGCGCACCCATGCCCCTTCGACTTACAAGATCCCTGCCTGCTCGGATCGGCCCGATGTGTTCAACGTTGCACTTTACGACGGGCAGAACCGAGAGGACACCATCTACCGCTCCAAGGCGGTGGGGGAGCCGCCTTTTATGCTGGGCATCTCCGCCTGGCTGGCGCTCAGCGATGCGGTTTCCGCCTTTGGCGACAGCTACCCGGTGCTGAACGCCCCCGCCACGGCAGAGGAAATCTGGCGCGCCATCCGGAGGGTGCGCGATGGGGTTTGATGTTGCAGCCCTCCGCAAGGCGGTTTCCGAACATGGCCGCGTCACTCGTGTGGTCATCGCTGCCATCCGCGGCTCCTCCCCGCGCGAACCGGGCACCGCAATGCTGGTGTGGAAGGACGGCCAAAGCGGCACCATCGGCGGCGGGACGCTGGAGTTTGAGGCCGCAGAGGCCGCCCGCATGCAAACGGTTTCCAAGACGTTCAGCACCCATGCGCTGGGGCCGGATCTGGGCCAATGCTGCGGCGGCGCTGTCACGTTGCTGAGTGAAGTATACGAGGCCGCTGATCTGGCCGCGCTGGACAGCGAAGTCATCGCCCGCCCCGCCAGCCCGGCGCCGGTGCCCCCGTCAATACCCATGACGGTGAAACGCATCCTCGCCTCCGCCCGCAGCCAGGGTCTGGCCCCGGGGCCGCAATTGGTGGACGGCTGGATGATTGAGCCGGTCTATAACCCCAGCAAGCCGGTCTGGATCTGGGGCGCGGGCCATGTCGGCCGGGCGCTGGTGAAAGTCCTAGCGCCGCTGCCGGATCTGCTGATCACCTGGGTGGACACCACCGCAGAGCGGTTCCCAGCTGAGATTCCCGCCGGAATCACTGCTGTTCCCGCCGCCGATCCTGCGCTTCTGGTGCCGCATGCGCCTGAAAACGCTGCGCATTTGGTGCTGACCTATTCCCATGCGCTGGATCTGGCGCTATGCCACGCGCTGTTGGGCCGCAGCTTTGCCTTTGCCGGGCTGATCGGCT
>NZ_LUKH01000984.1:0-1383 GCF_001593695.1 Leisingera sp. F5
GATTTCAACTGGATCCGCGAGGAGTTCGAACGCTATCAGAACAACCGCCATTGCCACCATTGCGAGGGGTACCGGCTGCGCGCTGAGGCGCTGGCGGTGAAGATTGCCGGTGTGCACGCCGGTCAGGTGGTGCAGCTGTCGATCCGCGAGGCGCTGGCCTGGATCGAGGATGTGCCGAACCATCTGAGCCAGCAGAAACAGGAGATCGCCCGTGCTATTGTGAAGGAGATCCGCGAGCGGCTGGGGTTCCTGAACAATGTCGGGCTGGAATACCTGTCTCTCAGCCGTAATTCCGGCACCCTGTCCGGCGGCGAGAGCCAGCGGATCCGGCTGGCGTCGCAGATCGGCTCAGGTCTTACGGGCGTGCTTTATGTGCTGGACGAGCCCTCGATCGGGTTGCACCAGCGCGACAACGACCGTCTGATCGGCACCCTGAAGAACCTGCGCGATCAGGGCAATACGGTGATCGTGGTGGAGCACGACGAGGACATGATCCGCCAGGCGGATTATGTGTTCGACATCGGCCCCGGCGCCGGGGTGCATGGCGGCGAGGTGGTAAGCCACGGCACGCCCGGAGCGGTTGCCTCGGATGTGAATTCGATCACTGGCCAGTATTTGTCGGGCACACGCGAAATCGCGGTGCCGCCCAAGCGCCGCAAGGGCAACAAGAAGAAGATCAAGGTGGTCAAGGCCACCGGCAACAACCTGAAAGAGGTCACAGCCGAGTTCCCGCTGGGCAAGTTCGTCTGCGTGACTGGCGTGTCGGGCGGAGGCAAGTCGACGCTGACGATTGAGACGCTGTTCAAGACCGCTTCCATGCGCCTCAACGGCGCGCGGCAGACCCCGGCGCCTTGCGAGAGCATCAAGGGGCTGGAGCATCTGGATAAGGTGATCGACATCGACCAGCGTCCGATCGGCCGTACGCCGCGGTCGAACCCGGCGACCTATACCGGTGCCTTTACCCCGATCCGCGACTGGTTTGCCGGCCTGCCGGAAGCTAAGACGCGCGGCTACAAGCCAGGGCGGTTCTCCTTCAACGTCAAGGGCGGGCGCTGCGAGGCCTGCCAGGGCGATGGCGTGATCAAGATTGAGATGCATTTCCTGCCCGACGTCTATGTAACCTGCGAGACCTGTAAGGGCGCGCGCTATAACCGCGAGACGCTGGAAATCAAGTTCAAAGGCAAGAGCATTGCCGATGTGCTGGATATGACGGTGGAAGACGCGCAGGAGTTTTTTCAGGCGGTGCCGTCGATCCGCGATAAGATGGATGCGCTGATGCGGGTTGGTCTGGGCTATATCAAGGTGGGCCAGCAGGCGACAACGCTGTCCGGCGGCGAGGCGCAGCGGGTGAAGTTGTCGAAGGAACTGTCGAAACGCTCGACC
>NZ_LUKH01000985.1:0-1382 GCF_001593695.1 Leisingera sp. F5
GCTCAGCAGCCCCAGCGCCACATTCACATGCACGAAATAGCCGAAATCGGTGCCCTCGGGCATCAGCGGCATCACCAGAAATGAGACAATAAAAGCCAATAAAGCCAAACAAAAGGCAGCGGTCAGTCGGGCTCCGGTGGGCATGTCTGGTTACAATCCGTGCGGCCAGTTCAGTCAGCGATGCGCAACTGTAATCTGCGTCACGTCGCAATTGCCAGTCTTAAAGGCCGCCGCGCAGGAAGTGAGGTAAAAGTTCCACATCTTGCGGAAGCGGTCATCAAACCCCATGCGGGCGATCTGATCCCAGCGGGCGTTGAAGGTATCGTGCCAGCGCCGCAAGGTCTGGTCGTAGCTGTCGCCGAACTCAATCGAGCGGACAACGCCCAGACCTGCCTGTTCGACCTGATCGCGCAGGATATTCGGCGATGGCAGCATACCGCCGGGGAAGATGTGTTTCTGGATGAAGTCGACGCCTTTGCGGTAAATCTCCCAGCGGCGGTCGGCGACGGTGATGATCTGCAGCGTGGCCCTGCCGCCGGGTTTCAGCCGGTCGTGAACGGTGCTGAAATACGCAGGCCAGTATTTTTCGCCCACGGCCTCGAACATCTCGATCGAGGCGATGCCGTCGAACGTGCCGCGGCAGTCGCGGTAGTCTTGAAGGCGCAGGTCCACCAGACCGGAAAGACCGGCCTTTTCCATGCGTTGACGGGCAAAATTCAACTGCTCCTTGCTGATCGTCAGCCCGGTGACTTTCAGCCCCCTTTGACCGGCGGCGTATTCGGCAAAGCCGCCCCAGCCGCAGCCGATCTCCAGCACATGATCGCCGGGTTGCACACCCATCTGGTCCACCATAGAGGCATATTTGGCGGTCTGCGCTTTTTCCAGGCTGTCCTGGCCGCTGCGGAACAGGGCGCTGGAATAGGTCATCGTATCATCCAGCCACAGCCCGTAAAAATCATTGCCCAGGTCGTAGTGATAGGAGATGTTCTTTTGCGCCTGTTTGCGGTGATTGCGGTGCAGCCAGAAGCGGAAACGTTCATAGGCGCGTGCCAGTCCCTGGCCCGGGAACCCGTCATAGACAGTGTTGGCCCCCATATGCACCAGATCCATAAAGCCCTGCAGGTCCGAGGTGCTCCACCAGCCTTCCAGATAGGCGTCGGCAAAGCCAAGATCGCCCTCGCGGATCAGCCGGGCAAAACAGTCGGGATTGCGGATGTGCAAGTCGGCAGCAGGGCCGGGATTGCGCCCGTTAGCAGAAAATATGCGCCCGTCCGGCAGGTGGATATCCAGCTGCCCGACCTCCATGGCCTTCACTTTGGCAAACACCGCAGCAAAGTAGCGCGGCAGGTTTTTCTGGCCCTCAACGGACGTGAGCTTCATTC
>NZ_LUKH01000986.1:0-1381 GCF_001593695.1 Leisingera sp. F5
CGCGGCCTCGCCTCCGGCAGCGGCTTGATTTTCTTCAGGCGGAGGCGCCAGCATAATGCCGGCGCCTATGCCGCCCCCGGTGCCGATGATCAGCAGGATGACTGGAAGGAGTTTAGACAGCATGGCAATCCTCAGAACGGCAGAATGGCGTCGAGCAGCTGCTGGCCGTAGCGCGGCTGCTGAACGTCAGTGATTTGGCCACGGCCGCCATAGGACACACGGGCCGAAGCGATCTTGTCATAAGTGATCTCGTTCTGGCGGCTGATGTCTTGCGGCCGGACATAGCCGGTCACCAAGAGTTCGCGCAGCTCGAAATTCACCCGCAGTTCCTGGGTGCCGCTGATCGCCAGCACGCCGTTGGGCAGAACGTCGACAACAGTCGCCGCAACTCGCAATTCCAGCTTTTCGCTGCGCTTGACGGATCCTTTGCCGCCGGCAGAACTGGAACTGCCCAGTTCCACGGCGTCGGCGGAGGTGGCACCTTCCGGCAGCTTCCTGTCAAGACGCTGCGGCAGGCCAAGGAGATGCGGCATGTTCAGGCTTTCAGCCCCCGAGCGTGAGCGCTGGGTGTCGTTGGAAATTTCGGCCTCTTCATCGATCTCGATCACCACTGTCAGAATATCGCCGCGCTTGATCGCGCGGCGGTCGCCCAGCAGCGATTGCTGGGAGCCGCTCCACAGGGATGCACCATCAACGGTGCGCCGGTTCTGTGTCTGTGCAGGCAATCCCTGGTACAGCATCGCAACATGTTCAGAGCTTTCATTGGACGGGGTGAAAGAGGGCGGTTTGCCCATATGATCCATCCGGCCGCAGGCACCCAGCAGGGCGAGCCCGAACAGCAGCGGTTTGACGGGAGAAAGTTTCTTTTTCATCAGTTTACCTCAACGGAACCGTCTGCCGCTATCCGCCCGGTTACGGTGGTGCGGGAATTAAGATTCATGACCCGGACGGCCTCACCAGCAGCGCCGCGTCCCAAGGCGCGGCCTTCGGCCGCTATGGTCAGGACACCCTGGCGGAAGGTCAAAGTGACCAGGTCATTGCGTTCGATGATGGCCGGCGGGCCGATGTCGCCAGCCCGCAACGGCCGACCTGCGTACAAGGCGACGCGCGCCTCCTGACCGACAACCGCAGCCGGGTCCGACAGTGCACCAAGGATCTCGCCTTTTTTCAGAGCCAGGTCTTCGGCATTGACGATCGCCTTTGCGCGTATCGTGCGCAGCGGGATCAGATATTCCGCCCAGGCGGGCGGCGCGCAAAGCGCCGCGGCGGTCAGACAGGCAAGAGCAAGTTTCATCAGCGCACCTGTGTTGTTGCACCCATCATCTGGTCGACAGCCGAGATGACCTTGGCATTCATTTCATAGCCCCGCTGGGCTTCGATC
>NZ_LUKH01000987.1:0-1378 GCF_001593695.1 Leisingera sp. F5
CGACTCTGGCTCGACCCATGCCTTTGTGCTGCGCGACCGCGAGGACGGCACCGAGGACGGCATTGCCGATGTTTATATGGAAGGCACCGACCAGCACCGCGGCTGGTTCCACTCGTCCTTGCTGCAGGCCTGCGGCACCAAGGGCCGCGCGCCCTACCGCAATGTGGTGACCCACGGTTTCACGCTGGACGAGAAGGGCATGAAAATGTCCAAATCGCTGGGCAACACCATTGTGCCCGAGAAGATCGTGCAGCAGTATGGCGCGGATATCCTGCGCTTGTGGGTGGCGCAGACCGATTACACCTCGGACCAGCGGATCGGGCCGGAGATCCTGAAAGGCACCGCTGACAGCTACCGCCGCCTGCGCAATACCATGCGCTATATGCTGGGGTCGCTGGGGGATTTCAGCGAGGATCAGCGGGTCGCGCCCGCCGACATGCCGGAACTGGAGCAGTGGGTGCTGCACCGCCTGGCCGAACTCGATCACCGGGTGCGCAGCGGCTATCAGTCGTTCGACTTCCAGGGCGTGTTCTCGGCGGTGTTCAACTTTGCCACCGTGGACCTGTCGGCCTTCTACTTCGACATCCGCAAGGATGCGCTGTACTGCGACGGCGACACCCTGAACGCCCGCGCCGCGCGCACCGTGCTGGACATCCTGTTCCACCGGCTGACCACCTGGCTGGCGCCGATCCTGGTGTTCACCATGGAAGAGGTCTGGCTGGAGAAATACCCGGGCGAGGGCAGCTCTGTCCACTTGCAGGATATCCCCGACACGCCTGCCGACTGGCTGAACGAGCCGCTGGCCGCCAAGTGGTCCAAGATCCGTCAGGCGCGCCGGGTGGTGACCGCGGCGCTGGAGGTGCAGCGCACCGACAAGGTGATCGGCGCCTCGCTGGAGGCCGCCCCGGTGGTGCATGTGCGCGACGCCGAGGCGCTGGCGGCGCTGAACTCGGTGAACTTTGCCGATGTCTGCATCACCTCGGACATCCTGCTGACCGGTGATCCGGCACCAGCCGAAGCTTTCCGGATGCCGGAGGTGGATGGCGTCTCGGTGGTGTTTGAGAAGGCCGACGGCGGCAAGTGCCAGCGCTGCTGGAAAATCCTGCCGGATGTGGGCAATCACGTCCATGAGGGTGTTTGCGGCCGCTGCGATAGCGCGCTGGGATAATCCGGCTTTCAACTTTGACTTGTGCATGGCGCCCGGTTTAATTGCCGGGCGTTATCATTTTTGCGCTATTGTTGCGGGATTTCCTGCACTTTTCCGGGTGCGGCCTTGTGTATTGGCAAATTGAATTCCTCTAGATGTTGACCGGTTTTATACAATTGGTTAAGAATTCGTTAATTCCATGTAGGTTTTCAGCCGACTTAAAAATATGGC
>NZ_LUKH01000988.1:0-1377 GCF_001593695.1 Leisingera sp. F5
CCGCATCTGGCTGACAATCTTGAGGCTGGTATGGAGGCGCTGGGGATTGACGTGAACGATGTCGAAGATGATGTGATCGGCCGCTAGGGGTGGCACCGGTATAAAAGGTATAAGGGCGCCGCAATCCGGCGCCCCTTGTTGTTTCCAGCAACCATCAGGCCTTGCTATCGACGGCCTCTAGGTGCTGGGCCAGTTTGCCGATCTCGCCCATCCACTTTTCGACCAGGCCCATGTCGCTGGGCGCGGCGTGCACGCCGGCAGCGATCTTGCCGTTCATGGCCGCCTCGATGGCGAAAGACACCGGATAGGAGACCAGACGCGCCATTGCGGTGCCGCGGTCGTCGCCCCAGGCGTCCATCACATAGGTTTTGTGCCAGACCGCGGCGCCGTCTTTTTCCGCCTTCAAGCCAACGCAGAGCACCACCCGGTCCGGCTCGCCTTCGTCATAGGCGTTCTCGGTCCAGAACTGGTCCGACATTTCCTTGAGGCGGGCGTCGCCTTCGGGGCCGGTGAGGGTCTCGACCTCCTTGAACACATCCGCCCAGGCGTCAGACCAGCCGTTGAGGCGCAGGGTGCCGCGGACGAATTCCTTGACCTTCCAGTCCTCGCCGAACTCGTACTGCGCCATGAAGGGGAGCGAGTCGCGGTTCGGGTAGACCTCGAAGCTTTCCGGGCTGGGCAGCGGCGCCTCGTAGGAGGAGATCGCGTCCCAGGGGCGGGCAACGTCCAGTTCCTTGAAATCGCGGATCGACCTGGAGGGCGAGCGCAGCGCTTTCAGCACCCCGAGCGGCGACCAGCTGAACTTGTAGCGGAACGGGTTCGGGGTCTTGGGGATGCCGCCGCAGTAGGAGATGAAGCTGATCTCGTTGTCCGCGTCATAGGCCTCGGAGGCCTTGTAGTCCGCGACCAGCGCATGCGCCATCAGGTGGTCGATGCCCGGATCCAGGCCGACTTCGTTGATCAGGCAGACGCCGGCATCCTTGGCCTTCTGGTCCAGCGCGCGCATTTCCGGCGCGATGTAGGAGGAGGAGACGAAATGCGCGCCGTGCTCGATCGCCAGTTCGGCCAGCGGCACATGCCAGTCGCCAGGCAGCATCGAGACGATGACGTCTTTCGGGCTCAGCATCTGGCCCAGGTTGGCGATGCTGAAGGCGTGGATGTTGGTGGTCAGGTCGCCCACCGCCTCGCGGGCCTTATCGGCGGTCCGGTTCCAGACCGCCACGTCGTGGCCCGCTTCCAGCAGGCGGCGCAGGCCGGGAATGGCGGAGAGGCCGGTGCCGCACCAGTGAATTGTCATGAGAGTTCTCCCTTGCTTGGTTCCGGCGGCATTCAGCCCGGAAGATGTTCGTTGAATGTGGCTTCCGCCCGGCCCCAGAC
>NZ_LUKH01000989.1:0-1376 GCF_001593695.1 Leisingera sp. F5
TGCGTGCGCTGGATGTGCTGGCCTCGGCGGATGTGCTTGCGGCTGAGGATACACGCTCGCTGCGCAAGCTGATGGAGATTCACGGCGTGCCCCTGGGCGGACGGCGGATCATTGCTTACCACGACCACAGCGGTGCCGCGGCGCGTGCCAAACTGCTGGAGGCGGTGGCGGAGGGCAAATCGGTTGCCTATGCCTCCGAGGCCGGAATGCCGCTGATTGCTGATCCTGGCTTTGACCTCAGCCGGGCGGCGGCAGAGGCAGGCCATACCGTCACCTGCGCGCCTGGCGCCTCGGCGGCGGCCACGGCGCTGACGCTGGCTGGACTGCCCACGGATGCGTTCTTCTTTGCCGGTTTTTTGCCCAATGCCTCCGGCGCCCGGCGCAAGCGGCTGGAGGAGTTGCGCGAAATCCCCGGCACGCTGATTTTCTATGAATCGCCCAAACGCGTTGCAGCCTCCGTTGCCGATATGGCCGCGGTGCTGGGCAACCGTCCCGCTGCAATGTGCCGGGAGCTGACCAAAAAATTCGAAGAAGTCCGCCGCGCGCCGCTGGCTGATCTGGCTGCGGCGCTGGAGGAACACCCGGTCAAGGGAGAGATTGTGCTGCTGGTGGACCGGGCGCAGGAGACTAAAGTCAGTGAAGGGGATCTGGAAAGCGACCTGCAGGCAGCGCTAAAGGATAATTCGGTCAAGGATGCCGCCGGGATCGTGGCTGAGATGCACGGGCTGCCGCGCCGCAAGATCTATCAGCTGGCGCTGCAGATGGCCAAGGACAGCTGAGCCTTGACCCGCGCCCGCCAGCATCGCGGTTTCCGCGCCCATCTTGCCGGGGAGGCGGCAGAGGAGATTGTTGCACGCCATTATGAAAACCACGGCTACACTGTGGCAGAGCGCCGCTGGCGCGGGCTGGGCGGCGAGATCGACCTGATTCTGCGCGGTCCGGAAGAGCTGGTGTTTGTCGAAGTGAAGCAGAGTTCCAGCAGCAATGCCGCTGCCTTGCGGATTACACGCCGGCAGGTGGAGCGCATCTATGCCAGCGCCGGGCAATTCCTGGAGACCGAACCGCAGGGCCAGCTGACGCCGGTGCGCTTTGATGCGGCTCTGGTGGACGGTACTGGCGCTGTGGAGGTCATCGAAAACGCCTTTGGTTTGGATTGAACTGCGCCTGACCCATTGAACCCCAAGCAGCGCTGGGCCATGTATTTGGCCAGTTTACAAGGGATACTGCCATGAAAATCGCCTTTCAGATGGATCCGGTCATGGGCGTGGACATCAACGCGGACAGCAGCTTCCGCCTGGCCGAGGAAGCCCAGGCGCGGGGGCATGAGCTGTTCTACTACGCCCCCGACCAGCTGGCCTATCAGGAGGGCCGCATCA
>NZ_LUKH01000990.1:0-1376 GCF_001593695.1 Leisingera sp. F5
GCAAAGGATGAGGCCCACAGCCGGGCATAACAAAGCCCACCGCTGACAATCAGGTTACGCAAAAAGGCCCATGAGTAAAGGCGGGCCGCACATTTCGAGAAGGGAATTTCCGGTGAAAACGATCAAGCGAGCAGTTGCAGTTGCGGGCCTGATGGGCCTGGCCGGGTGCATGGGAAACACCTCCCAGACCTCGGCCAATATCATGGGGCTGCAATCCATGACAGGCGTCCAGCGCGCGGCCCAGACCCAGCCTTCGGAACAGGATCTCGCCATGAGCTGCGGCGAAGCGCAGACCGAGTTGGGCACGCTCTACGCGCGCAGCGACGCCATCAACCAGGCAGAACGGAAACAGGAGCGCAAAGCCAGCCTGACCGGTGGCCTCATCGAGGCGGGTTTGTCTGTCATTGGCGCAGGGGCCATCGCCGACGCTGGATCCGCCCAGGCAATTTCCAACGTGGGCATGGCCACCGTTGTGGCTGGCACCGCGGCCAGCGGCGTGCGCGGGTCCGGCGGCCCGGATGCCCAAACCTACAACGAGGCCTTGGCGATCGCGGAACGCAGCGCGCTCTTGGAACGTGTCAAACTCGCCAACGACTGCTGAAGCCCGCGCAACAGTCTCCCGGAAACGGAGGAAACCACGAGCATGAATTTCAAGCACTTTATCTCCGCCATATTCGCCGCTAAGGCTCTTTCCGGCTGCCAGACAGATCAAAATCTGTCAGCCGAACTCGAGAACTCCACAGTTCATTGCTGGGAAAGACGGATACCTAAAAGGAGACAAACTTCGAGCCTTTGTCTTGACACGCTGATCGCCGCTGCGGATTTATAGGCATGACTTCCCGCTCCCGAAGCTTCCAGAAATCCTTTGGAGAGATTGCTGCGATTGCATCTTCGTCTATGCCGCGTGACACGCAAACTCAGGAAATCGTCGCCAGTTTGAGCCGTGAAATACCTGTTGTCGCAGTAAATTTTCTGATCGCGTCACACGACAACAGTCTTCAGTCAAGGTTCTCCTCCGGGTACAGCCAACAAATGGTGGCGCATCTGGAAACGAATTCCTACCAGCGTGAACTCTCCGCACTTGGGCTATTTTCCCTGACAGGCTCTCTTCGGTACAATGATGTTCGATGGGATGAAAAGCCGGGGCTTAAAGTGCTCAGTGATTGCATCCGGGGAGAGGGGCATGGCGACTGTGTCACAACACCTCTCGTAAGTTCTTCCGGTAGGCTTGTCGGATTTCAAAATCTTTCATTGGCGGAAGCTGGCCTTATCGACAATGACGTAAGGTCCTTTCTGGATGATATTTCGACTACCGTGGCGAACATCATTGTACCGAAGAGAGCCTGTCAGGGAAAATAGCCCAAGTGCGGAGAGTT
>NZ_LUKH01000991.1:0-1376 GCF_001593695.1 Leisingera sp. F5
TACGCTGTTCGTGGTGCGCGGCGATGATGGCAGCCTGCGGGTGATGGCGCATGATCCCTCGGTGGCCGAGGCACTGGCCGCGGCTGAAATCGTGATGGACGAGAACCGAGACCTGCTTCAGGCCCTGGCGTGAGCAGATACAAATGGGTGCCGCTGGCGGCAGTTGTTGTTTTCCATGACCGGCAAATCGCCCGCCATGGCGGAGCGGCGGGGATGCGCGACAAGGCATTGCTGGAGATGGGCTGTGCGCGGGCGATGAACCTGGCGGCTTATTCGGATGCCGGTGTGGCAGAGGTTGCGGCGGCCTATGCATTCGGCATCGCCAAGGCGCATGCCTTTGTCGACGGCAACAAGCGCACCGCCTTTGTGACCGCCGTGACCTTTCTGCGCCTGAACGGCTATCAGTTCCGCCCCGACCCGGTTGAGGGCGTGCGGATGATGGAAGATCTGGCAACCGGTGACGTGGATGAGGCGGCCTTTGCAGAGTGGCTTAGGGCAGGGATGCAGTCAGTCTGATCTTTGATCAATGCCGTAAAAAAGAAAGCCGCCCCGAAGGGCGGCTTTTGGTTTTCTGATCAGGCCCGCAGACGTGCGCCGGAGGGGTCAAAGGCAGCAGCTTCCAGGATCCGTGCCTTGTGCGGTTTGCCAAGGATATAGACCTCGACCTCATCCCCCGGTTTGGCGGTTTCCGGGTTGGCATAGCCCAGAGCCAGGGACTTGCCGACCGAGTAGCCATAAGCACCCGAGGTGACCCGGCCAACCGGCTTGCCATCCGGGGTGAAGATGGGTTCACCGCCCGAGGCGTCGGCGTCGTTCACCGCGTCGATCTCGAACCCGACCAGCATTTCGCGCGGGGCGTTGTCCTTGACCTTAAGATAGGCTTCCTTGTTGAGGAAGTCCTTGTCCAGCTTGACGAGACCGGCGAGGCCCACTTCCTGCGGCCAGTATTCCTGGCTGTACTCACGGCCCCAGGAGCCATAGCCCTTTTCGATCCGCAGGGAGCCAAGCGCACGGCCGCCGACCGGGCCGCCATCGAGCTCTGCGGAAGCTGCAAGAAGGGCGGCGTAGAGCTTGACCTGATCTTCCTCGGCGCAGTGCAGTTCCCAGCCCAGATCGCCGGTGAAGGACACCCGGATCGCCAGGCATTCCACGCCGGCCACCTCGATAGTGCGCGAGCGCATGAAGCGGAAGTTTTCGTTCGACAGATCCGCATTGGTCATCCGCTGCAGCATGTCGCGCGATTTCGGACCGGCCACATTGAAGCCCGCGATGCGGTTGGTGGCGACCTCAAATGTGGTGCCTTCCGGCAGCTCGACCATGTTGAA
Organism: Leisingera sp. F5; assembly: GCF_001593695.1. NCBI lineage: Bacteria > Pseudomonadati > Pseudomonadota > Alphaproteobacteria > Rhodobacterales > Roseobacteraceae > Leisingera > Leisingera sp. F5. The sequence continues at coordinate 1,326 of NZ_LUKH01000991.1, forward strand.
GAAGCGCTGGTGATAGCGTTCCGCCAAGCCGGAGCCGACCATCATGTATTC
>NZ_LUKH01000992.1:0-1375 GCF_001593695.1 Leisingera sp. F5
GCCATATTCCGCTCTTCTTGTGCTGTATAAAGAAGAACCTAGCCCCCTGCGGGCGCCACATCAACGGGGAGCACGGCGCAACAGACTGTTCAGCCGCGCACAACGCTGCGGAATGTCTGTGCGAAGTCAGATCTCGCCCTGCAAACCCGCCGCCTCAATACCGGCCATGGCCGCGACGGCATCATTGTCCGAGCTGTCGCCGGTGACGCCAACCGCGCCGATCACAGTACCGTCCGTGCCGCGCACCAGCACCCCGCCCGGCACCGGCACCACTTGGCCGCCATAGACCCCGTTCACCGCCGCCATGAAATAGGCCTGCGCCTCTGCCCGGGCCATCTGGGCGCTGCCGGCCATGCCCAGCATGACCGAGCCATAGGCTTTGCCATGGGCAATGGGGAACCGGCCCGGCGCGGCGCCGTCCTCGCGCTCGAACGCTTGCACATGGCCGCCCGCATCCAGCACCACTACTGACAGCGGCTTCAGCCCCATCTCATGCCCTTTGCCCAAGGCCGCACGGATGATTGCGCGCGCCTGATCCAGTGAAATCTCAGCCATGGGTGTCTTTCCTTCCGTTCGCGTGACGTCACGGAACAGAAAAGGAGGCCAAAAGGCCCCCTTTGACTACCCCTTATTGAGGGGAAACTGTTTCATCCGGTCAGTTTGCCGCGGTCAGCTAGCAGCTTCCTGCGCCTTCAGCTCCAGCCGCCGGGCGTGCAGAACCGGCTCGGTATAGCCGGAAGGCTGCACCCGGCCCTTGAACACTAGATCGCAGGCAGCCTGGAAGGCGATGGTGTCGAACCCCGGCGCCATCGCGCGATAGGTGTTGTCGCCGCGGTTCTGCTCATCCACCACTTTGGCCATCTTGCGGAGGGAGCCCATCACCTCGTCCTCAGTGACAACACCATGATGCAGCCAATTGGTGATATGCTGGGCGGAAATCCGGCAGGTGGCACGGTCCTCCATCAACCCGACGTCGTTGATGTCCGGCACTTTGGAGCAGCCGACGCCCTGGTCGATCCAGCGCACCACATAGCCCAGGATGCCCTGCGCATTGTTTTCCACCTCACGCGCGATCTGGCGCGGTGTCCATTTGCGGTAAGTCGCCAGCGGGATTTCCAGGATGCCATCAACATGGGCGCGGCGGCCGCCGGCCATAAGCCGCTCCTGCACCGCGAATACATCGACCTTGTGGTAATGCAGCGCGTGCAGGGTGGCGGCGGTCGGGCTGGGCACCCAGGCACAGTTGGCGCCGGATTTCGGGTGTTCGATCTTCTGTTCCAGCATTGCCGCCATCATGTCGGGCATCGCCCACATGCCCTTGCCGATCTGCGCCTTGCCGCTCAGCCCGCACTCCAGGCCGATATCCACATTCAGG
>NZ_LUKH01000993.1:0-1375 GCF_001593695.1 Leisingera sp. F5
CGCCCGAAGACCGCCGCACCCTGCTGTTCTCGGCCACCGTGCCGTCGGGCATTGCGAGCCTGGCCAAGACATTCCAGAAAGACGCGCAGCGGATCCAGACCGCAGGCGAAACCAAACAGCATTCCGACATTGAATACCGGCTGATGAGCGTGGCGCAGCAAGATGCGGAAAACGCCATCATCAATGTGCTGCGCTACTACGAGGCGCCCAGCTCCATCGTTTTCGCCAACACCCGTGCGGCGGTGAACCGTCTGGCGGCGCGGCTGACCAACCGCGGTCTGTCGGTGGTGACACTGTCGGGCGAATTGTCCCAAGCCGAGCGCAGCCAAGCGCTGCAGGCAATGCGCGACGGCCGCGCCCGGGTCTGCGTGGCCACTGACGTGGCCGCACGCGGTATCGATCTGCCAGGACTGGAGCTGGTGGTTCATGCCGAGCTTCCCTCGAACCACGAAACTCTGCTGCACCGTTCGGGCCGGACCGGCCGCGCGGGCCGCAAGGGCGTCAGCGCATTGATCGCGCCGCCCAAGGCCCGCAGCAAGGCGCTGCGGCTGCTGAAGTGGGCCAAGCTGACGGCAGAACACTGCGAAGCCCCCTCGGCCGACGACATTATGGCGCGTGACGAGGAGCGGATGCTGGCCGATCCTGTCTGGCAGGAGCCTGTTGCGGAGCAGGAACAGGCAGGCGTTAAGACCCTGCTGGAGCATTTCTCTGCCGAGCAGATTGCCACCACCTACCTGCGCCTTTTCCGCAGCCGCCATTCGGCGCCGGAAGATCTGCGCCCGGCCGGCGCTGAGGAGCCGCGCAAGGAACGCAAAGAACGCAAGGATTTCGGCCCGTCGGTGTGGTTCTCGCTGTCGGGCGGGCGCGCCACCGGTGCGGACCCGCGCAAGGTGCTGCCGATGCTGTGCAAAGCCGGCAATATTGATCGCGACGTTATCGGGGCGATCCGGATACAAGAAAACGAAACCTTTGCCGAAATCAGCCAGGATGCTGTTGATGGCTTCCTGAAAGCACTGGGCGGCAAGACCGAACTGGAGCCGGGCGCGGTGCTGACACAGCTGTCCGAAGCCCCCGATCTGGGTCCGGCACCGCGCCGCAGCCCCGGCGGACCAAAAGGTGGCTTCAAAGGCGACCGGGACTCCAAGCCGCACCGCGGCAAACCGGATGGCCCAAAGCCGTACCGCGCCAAATCCGATGACAGCCGGGACAGCCGCCCGCCGCGCAAGGACTGGCAGGAAAAGCGCTCTGCGGACAAACCGCCTTTCGAGCGCGAGCCGCGCCGCAGCCGCCCGCCGGAAAGCAGCCCCAAGCCTGATCCGGCTGTTGTCGCCAAGCCGCGCGGCGCCTCCGATCCCTCCAAGCGGATGACCAGGCC
>NZ_LUKH01000994.1:0-1374 GCF_001593695.1 Leisingera sp. F5
CAAGATTGCTGTTATCTCCTACGATGGCTCGATCGACCCGGTCGGCGCCTGTGTGGGTATGCGCGGCTCCCGCGTGCAGGCCGTGGTGAACGAGCTGCAAGGCGAGAAGATCGACATTATCCCGTGGAACGAAGACCAGCCGACTTTCCTGGTGAACGCGCTTCAGCCGGCCGAAGTAACTAAGGTTGTTCTGGATGAAGAAGCCGGCAAGATCGAAGTTGTGGTCCCGGAAGAACAGCTGAGCCTGGCCATCGGCCGCCGCGGTCAGAATGTGCGTCTGGCGTCGCAGCTGACTAACCTCGACATCGACATCATGACCGAGGAAGAAGAATCAGCGCGCCGCCAGAAGGAATTCGAAGCGCGCACCAAGCTGTTCATGGAAACCCTGGATCTGGACGAATTCTTTGCCCAGTTGCTGGTTTCCGAAGGCTTTACCAACCTCGAAGAAGTCGCCTATGTCGAGGTGGACGAGCTATTGGTCATCGACGGTGTTGACGAAGGCACCGCCGGGGAACTGCAGGCCCGTGCCCGTGATTACCTGGAAGCCAAGGCTAAGGCCGCTCTGGATGCTGCCCGTGAACTGGGTGCTGAAGACAGCCTGATCCAGTTCGAGGGCCTGACACCGCAGATGGTCGAGGCGCTTGCCAGGGACGACGTGAAGTCGCTGGAAGATTTCGCCACCTGTGCGGATTGGGAACTGGCCGGCGGCTGGACCAACGACGGCGGCGAACGGGTCAAGGACGATGGCATTCTGGAACCCTTCGGCATGACGCTGGAACAGGCGCAGGACCGGGTGATGACCGCCCGTATCATGCTGGGTTGGGTTGACCCGGCTGAGCTGGAAGCAGATGCGGCTGAAGATGAAGATGCTGGCGAAGAGGAAAGTGAAGCCTGAGGGCAGGCTTCACAGAGGAGAACTGCATGACACGCGGCGGCGCTACAAAAGACCGGACCGACGGCAGCGAGCGTAAATGCATCGCAACCGGCGAGATCCAGCCCAAACAGGGCCTCATCCGCTTTGTGATGGGTCCTGACGGGCAAGTTGTGCCTGATGTGATGGGCAAGCTGCCCGGCCGCGGCGTCTATGTGGCCTCCAGCCGGGCCGCCTTGGAAACCGCAGTCAAGAAGAAGCTGTTTGCCCGCGGCTTCAAGGCCCAGGTCCAGGTGCCGGACGAATTGGTTCAGGAAGTTGAGCGGCAGGTTGTCCGCCGGCTTATTGAACTGATCAGCCTGGCGCGCAAGTCGGGTGATGCGGTGTCCGGCTTTGAGCGGGTGAAAGACTGGCTTTACAAAGAGGATGCCCGGGTGCTGATCCAGGCGTCCGACGGGTCAGGCCGCGGAAAGTCGAAGCTGAGCACCCCCTACAAGGGCAAA
>NZ_LUKH01000995.1:0-1372 GCF_001593695.1 Leisingera sp. F5
ATGCACTGAAATGAAAATCTGGATTGCGCGGCCGATGACGGCAGCGGTGACGGCACGGGCGCGGGAGGCCTTTGCTGATCTGGAAATCCGCGAAACCAACGCGGTGATGAATGAGGCGGAGATGCTGCGCGCATTGTCCGAGTTCGACATTGTCGTGCCGACGCTGGGCGACAGGTTCTCGGCGGAGATCTTTGCCAAGGCGGGCACACCGCGCTGCAAACTCTTGGCCAACTTCGGCGTTGGCTACAACCACATTGATGTCGAGGCCGCGCGTGCCGCGGGTGTCGAGGTGACCAACACGCCGGGTGCCGTGACCGATGCCACCGCGGATATCGCGATGACGCTGATCCTAATGTCGGCGCGCCGCGCCTCCGAAGGTGAGCGGTTGCTGCGCAAGGGCGATTGGCAGGGCTGGCACCCGACCCAGATGCTGGGGCTGCACGCCACCGGCAAACGCGTCGGCATCGCCGGCATGGGCCGCATCGGCCAGGCGATTGCGCGTCGCTGCCATTACGGCTTTGGCATGGATGTGTCTTATGTGGCGCGCTCGCCAAAGGATCTCGACTTCCCTGCCGACCGCGCCGAGAGCCTGATTGATCTGGCCGGGCAGGTGGATTTCCTGGTGGTGGCAGTGCCGGGCGGGGCTGAGACCACGCATCTGATCAATGCTGAGGTGCTGAATGCAATGCAAGGCCACGCGCATCTGATCAACATCGCCCGCGGCGAAGTGGTGGAGGAGGCGGCGCTGATCGACGCACTGCAGAACCGCCGCATCGGCGGTGCGGGTCTGGATGTCTATGAGTTCGAGCCCAAGGTCCCGCAGACGCTGATCGATCTGGATAACGCCACCCTGCTGCCGCATCTGGGCACCGCCACCGAGGAAGTGCGCAGTGATATGGGCCATATGGCGCTGGACAATGCCGCGGCCTTCCTGGCCGGCGCAGCGCTGCCCAACCGGGTATAAAACGATCCCAGCCTGAGCCGCCCCGGCTCAGGCGTCTTTGGGCTTGTCATGGCGGTGGTCCCAGGCGGGATCTTCGCGCTTGATCTTGCGGGTGGCCCAGGTGCCCGCAGGCCAGGCCAGAATTGCACCGATGGCGGCGCAGACCAGAATGGCCCTAACGGAATAGAACCCCATTACAAATGCGGTGATGACGGCTGCACCGGCAATGCAGGCGCCAATCATGATGGACAGGTGAAAGCGCAGCTTGCCGGCCAGCGGGTCGCGCAACGTCATGACAGCTTCCTTTGGAAGTGGTCCGAAGGAGTATAGCACAGATTGCGCCGGATCTTCCCGGGCGGCTTATTCCGCCGCTTTGGTGCTGCGCAGATCGCCTGCCGCTTCGCGCCAGTGGCGGCGGCAGAGCGAGAC
>NZ_LUKH01000996.1:0-1372 GCF_001593695.1 Leisingera sp. F5
CAACGCTTTCTCCGGTCGGGACGGTCTTGTTTTGGCTCATGGCGGGAGCCCTCCTTCCTGCATCCTAACCCGCATCACGGGATTGTTTACAGCCCACTGCCGCCGCAGCGCTAGGATGCGGGCAGTCCAATGCAACTTGGAGGTTCCCTAATGACTGTTTCCCTGTCCCGCCGTGCTGCCTTGGCCGGCGCTGCCGCCCTGCCCCTTGCCGCAGCTGCAACACCTGTTCTGGCCGGCGCCCACGGCGGCCGTGCCGAAGCGCCCACCGCCCATTCGTTCAAACTGGGTGAGATGCCGGTCACCACACTGCTGGATGCCTCATCCTTGCGTGACGGACCGAAGCCGCTGTTTGGCGCAGCGGCCAGCGATGCGGAGTTTGCCGAAGTTTCTGCTGAGAACTTCGTCTCAGCAGAAACACTGCAGTTCTATTTCACTCCTACCCTGGTGGATACCGGCGCCGAGCTGGTGCTATTTGACACCGGGCTTGGCGCAGGCGGCATCGCCAAGGCGCTGACGGCAGCCGGGGTCACGCCCGACCAGATCAATGTGGTTGTGATCACCCATATGCACCCGGACCACATTGGCGGGCTGATGACAGACGGTGCGCCCACCTTTGCCAATGCCCGCTACATCATGGGATCTGCCGAGTATAACTTCTGGTCCAAAATGGAGGCCGGCAACCGGGTCGGTGATCTGGTGGCCAGCAATGTGACGCCGCTGACAGAGAAGACCACGTTCATTGACAACGGCGCCAGCGTGGCGCCGGGGGTCACTGCGATGGCAAGCTTTGGCCACACGCCCGGGCATATGGGCTTCATGCTGGAAAGCGGCGGCCGGCAGCTGTTGCTGACTGCAGATCTGGCCAATCATTATGTCTACAGCTTTGCCCGGCCCGACTGGGCGTTCAGCTTTGATGCCGATGCTGAGGCGGCCAGCGCGTCACGCCGCCGGGTACTGGGGATGCTGGCCGCCGACAAGGTTCCGATGATCGGCTATCACATGCCCTTCCCCGCCGCCGGTTTTGTCGAAACGCGTGGCGAGGGTTTCCGCTATGTACCGGTCAGCTATCAGCTGATGGGCTAAGCGGCCCGGTTCAATAGCCGGTTTGCGGCCCGTATCCGCAGCCGTCCGTGAAACGGGACAGGCGGAAGTCGTGCGGGTCCACCACGGGTGCACCGCCGGTCACCAGATCGGCGGCCAGCTTGCCTGCCGCCGGGCCGATGCCAAAGCCGTGGCCAGAGAAGCCGGTAGCGACAAACAGCCCCGGCAGCCCATCGACTTGCGAGATCACTGGAATCGCATCCGGTGTCACGTCGATCAGCCCGCCCCAGCTCTGCACCACATCGGCACCTTGCAGCAACGGAAACGCCTT
>NZ_LUKH01000997.1:0-1372 GCF_001593695.1 Leisingera sp. F5
CCTTTACCCGATCCTGCCCAGCACGGTTGCCTGGGGCCTGGGCCGGGTGATCATCGGATTCTGCTTTTCCGGCGTGTACGTGACTGCTGAAAGCTGGTTGAACAACTCTGCCGACAACTCCAACCGGGGCAAGGCGCTGTCGCTGTACATGATCGTGCAGATGGTCGGTATCATCGCTGCGCAGGGGCTGATTCAGGTCGGCGATCCAGCCGGTTACGAGGCGTTCATCATCGCCTCGATCCTGGTTTCGATCTCCTTTGCGCCCATTCTGCTGTCGATCTCGCCGACCCCGGCGTTTGACACCACCAAACCGATGACCCTGCGCGAGATCATGCGGATTTCGCCGCTGGGCTGTGTCGGCATGTTCATTCTGGGCGGCGTGTTTTCCGCCCAGTTCGGGATGAGCGCGGTCTACGGCGCCGCTGCGGGGCTGAGCCTGGGCAACCTGTCGCTGTTTATCGCGACCTTCTATATCGGCGCCACTATCCTGCAGTATCCGCTGGGCTGGGTCTCGGACCGGATGGACCGGCGGCTGTTGATCATGGTGGTGGCGGCTGCAGGCGGCTGCGGCGCGGTGTTGGGCTTTTTCTACGGCATGGACTTTAAGATGCTGCTGGTTGCGGCCTTTATCATCGGCGGCCTGTCGAACCCGCTGTATTCGCTGCTGATCGCCTATACCAACGACTACCTTGAGCATGAGGACATGGCGGCGGCGTCCGGCGGGCTGGTGTTCATCAACGGGCTGGGCGCCATTGCCGGCCCGATGATCACCGGCTGGCTGATGAGCGACGCGGTGTTTGGCCCGGCTGGCTTCTTTGCGCTGATTGCGGCGCTGATGTTCTTGATGGCCATCTATGCGGCTTACCGAATGACCCAGCGCGCTGCGACGCCGGTTGACGAGACCGGGAGCTTTGCCGCGATGTATCCCAGCTCGACGCCTGTGGCGGTTGAGTTTGCCCAGGAGTACGCGATTGAGACCGAGCTGGAAGAGCAGGAAATCGCCGGCGAGGAGAATTGATTGCGCTAACCAGCCGGAATTGTGAGGATTATTTCACACAGAGGTCTTGCCTGTCGCAATTTGTGACCCAAGGTTACTTGTAATGGTAATGTAAAATGGCCTGAAGTTAGGGTCAGGAAAAACTTGGAGTTACGACCGATGACTGGTCCCGAAGAGATACTTGCATTCTGGCTCGATAAGGTTGGGGAAAAGGGATGGTATCTGCAGGATGACGCGCTGGATCAGGAGATCCGCACGACGTTTCAAAAGACCTGGGAGGAGGCCTGCGAGGGCAGGTTTTCCTTCTGGCTGACCTACCCCAGCGGCACCCTGGCCTACATCCTCCTGATGGACCAGTTCCCCCGCAACATGTTC
>NZ_LUKH01000998.1:0-1370 GCF_001593695.1 Leisingera sp. F5
TCCATCCTGCTGGAACGGGGACCGTCGGTGATGATCCTGACCCGCGGCGGCGAAGGTGCAACCGGCTATCTTGCGAACGGCGGCGAAGTACGCGTGCCTGCTGTTCGGGCCAAATTATCCGACACCGTCGGGGCCGGCGACACCTTCAATGCGGGCGTCCTTGCAAAACTGTCCGAGCTTGGCCGGCTGACGAAACCGGAGCTGGCTGCTTTGCCGCCTAACGTTCTGCAGCAGGCAATGGAGCATGGTGCGAAAGTGGCGGCGATTACCGTGTCGCGCGCCGGCGCCAACCCGCCCTGGGCCGGAGAGCTGTAAATGCACACTTTCTTGTCCTCTTTTCCGCTCAAGAATGTTGGCGCTACCGGCGAGGTTTCAATTTATGAACCCGCAGCAAAGCCGTCAGGAGAAAACGCCATGACCATCCAGTTCGCCGCCATTGGCCGCAAGCCGCGGGCCGGGGCGCCCTTCAAGCGGGTGGGCTAAGCTGATGGTGTCCCGTGTCATCCCCGTCGATGCTTTTGACTTGGTCCTGTTCGGTGCCACAGGCGATCTTGCACGCCGCAAAATCCTGCCTGGCCTCTTCCACCGGTTTGCGGTGGGGCAGATGCCGGAGGGGGCACGCAACATCGGCACTGCCCGCTCAGCGATGAACCGGGCGGAGTTCACCGAGGCGGTGCATGCCAGCCTGCTGGAATTTGCGCCGCAGGCGGCCAAACGGTCAGCACTGCTGGAAAAGTTCCTGGCCAGCCTGGAGTACGTTCGTGTCGATGCCGGAGGCGAGGACGGTTGGGACACTCTGGCGCAGGCGATCAGGCCGGATGTGGTACAGGCATTCTACCTCTCCGTCTCGCCAGCGCTGTTCGGCCCATCGCAGCCAATCTGAAAAGCCGGGGCATCGCATCGGCGAACAGCCGGGTTGTGGTGGAAAAGCCCTTCGGTCACGATCTGGCGTCGGCGCGGGATTTGAATGCAGATCTGCGCTGCAACTTCGACGAGCATCAGATCTACCGGATCGACCACTATCTGGGCAAAGAAACCGTGCAGAACCTGATGGCGCTGCGCTTTGCCAACGCCCTGTGGGAGCCTTTGTGGAACTCCACCCATGTGGACCATGTGCAAATCACCGTGGCCGAAAGCCTCGGCGTCGAGGGGCGCGGAGAATATTACGACCGCTCCGGTGCGATGCGGGACATGGTGCAGAACCACCTGATGCAGCTCTTGTGCCTGACTGCGATGGAGCCGCCGTCGCGCTTTACCTCCGACGCGGTGCGCGATGAGAAGGTCAAGGTGATCGAGGCGCTGGAACCGGTGGCGCCATCGGACATCGTGCGCGGTCAGTACCGGGCCCAAGGCAGCGCGGGCTGCTACTG
>NZ_LUKH01000999.1:0-1368 GCF_001593695.1 Leisingera sp. F5
CCGCGGCCGTGTTCGAAGATGCCTGCCGAGCGGAACACCCCGCCCGCGTCATTGGCCCGGATCCGCGCCGCCGTGCCGCCGTTCTGCGGCACCACGGTGCCCGCCACCGGGGTTTGGCCGTTCAGACGGGCGGTGAACTCGCCATTCATGCCGCCTTGGTTGGAAAACCGGCCCTGGAAGTTCTGCAGCCCGATACTGTCGGTCACCTGCAGGTTTTGCAGCCGCAGGGTTATCGGGCTCGACCCGCTGCCGCCGCTGCTGCTGCCGCTGGCTGAGGTCGCCGAAAACGGCGAGCGGTTCAGATCCAGCCGGCCGCCGGTCACCTCGATGGCAGGCGGCGCTGCACCGCGTCCCCGGAACGTCACAGAGCCGCGGAACCAGTCCCCCGCCCGCGCGGATGAAAACACCGCCTGATCCAGCCCGCCGCCCTTGCGCGTTGTCACCTGGCCGGTGGCGGCCAGTCCCGGCGCCTGCAACTGCAACTGTTCTACCGTGGCGGTCTTACCCAGCAGCGCCGAGACCGACAGCTCCCCCTTTGCCGCCTCGCCTTTGCGCCAGCTGATTTCCGGGATTCGCAGGCCTAGCCCCGCCAAATCCGATTGCAACTCAAGACGCGGCGGCGCGTCCGGCGCCAGATCCACTGAATACTGCCCCTGGCCCTTGCCAAAGACGGTCCCGCGCGGCAGGCCAAGGTTAAAGGCCTCCACCGCCTGCGCCGACAGTTCGATGGTCCCTTCCACCCGGCTGTCCGGCGGCGCCCCCTTGCCGATCCGCTGCTGCCAGGAGGCCATCACCGGCACCCCCGACAGGCTGCCTTTGCCACTGATCCGGACCTGGCTCTGATCGCCGGTCACCTCCAGCACCGGTGCAGCCGCCACATGGCCGGGAACAAGCTTGCCGCTCTCCACTGCACGGATCCTGCCCTGGTAGTGATAGAGGATTTCCTCAACCGGCACCTGTTTTTGCAGCGGCAGCGCCAGCGTGCCCTCCGCCTCCACCAGCCCCTCGGCAAGATCCACCGGCAGGCCGGCCTTGTCCATCACCTGCAACGGCTCCCGGTTCAGCAGCGACAGCGCCGCCGTGGCGGATCCCCGCGCCATGATCCGCGCAATGCCGGGGGTGCCGTCCTTGGCCGACACATCCGGAATGATGAAAGACGTGCCTGCAACCTCCACTTCACCGCCCTGCTCAGCCGTCACCGCGCCGCCAGAGGCCGTCACGACAAAGCGCTGGCCGTACAGGCTGAGCTGCCCGGAGGCGTCTTGCACCGGCGGCATGAATTTCTGAAACACCACCTCAGCGCCGTCAAACGCCAGATCCAGGCTGACAAAAGGTTTGCCGCTGCCACGCCCGCGCATGTGGAAACCG
>NZ_LUKH01001000.1:0-1368 GCF_001593695.1 Leisingera sp. F5
GTTCAGCACCGCCTCCGCCGTGCGGCTTTCCAAGGAACCGGAGATCAGCTTCACCTGCAGATCCGCGCCCAGATCCCAGCGCCCGGCCCCGGCGGCAAACAGCGGCGTTTCCGTGACGCCGACCACCTGCCGCGCGGCAATCACCTGCTCCAGCGCGTAATTCTCATCCGCCCCGGAGCCGTAGACCGCAACGCTGCCGGGCCAGGCCGCCGCGGTCAGCGCCAGATGCGGCGCATGCGGCACCTCATCGCCGCGCATCAGCGGCAGATCCATGAACAGGGGCAGCACCGGCCCGGGGGCGGCAAAGGCATTGACCCCCGGCAGCTCCTCGGCCACTGCGGCCAGATCGTAGACGCCGGGTTCGATCCGAACCGCTTCGACCATCTGCGCCTCGGCCTGTTCCACCCGGTCAATGCGGTACAGCTGTTCGCCGTTTTTCACCGGCAGGGAGACCACATCCCCCGCCCCCAGATGCAGCATCGAGGGCGGCAGCGAGAACCGCGCCGCATCGCGCGAAATCCGCGCCTCTGCCAGCCAGCGGCTGACCACCTGACGCGCCTCGGCCCGGGTCAGCGCCAGCGGCAGCTCATTCTGGCTGACGCTATGTGTCGCCTCATCCGGCAGCACCGCCTCAACCGATCCGGCCGCATGATCGCCGCCCCATTCGGTGAACCGCAGCCGCACCCGGCCCGCCAGCTCCGCCTCGCCGGCACGGGCCAGCTCCAGGCTGCCGTCCATTTCCTCGCTCTCGGCCAGATGCTCCAGCTTCAGCGCCTTGGCCCCGCTGCCCTTGCGCATCCGGAACATCAGAACCCCGTCGCGTTCCACCGCGTCAAACCCGTGCCTCAGCATCAAGGGCTGCAGCACCGCGCGGGCGTCCGCGACATCCGGGTTCACATACCCGTGCACCAGGCCGTAAAGCCCGGTAACATCAATGTCGTAAAGCCCTGCCCTGTGGCACACTTCCTCCACCACAGAGGCCAGCGTGCGCTGCCCGGCGCGCCCGTTCAGCCAATGGCCGCGCAGGTAATTTTCGCCGTCGTTCCAGATCTCGATCCGGCTGGGAAAGACCGGAAACGGCCGCGCGTCCCAGGCCCAGACATAGGCGTTGGACATATCCAGCATCCGCCCTCCGTATTCCTCTGACAGCGGATTGTTTGCCGCTTCGCCCCAATGGCCCAGAAACGCCCGCAGATAGGAAATCTGCATCAGATCGTCCCGCAACCCGTTGGAATAACGCGGCAGTTTCGTTTCCGAGCTTTTCGGGTCCAGAAACTTGTTGGGCTGATTGGTGCCCTTGTCGATGGCGGCGCAGCCAAGCTCGGTGAACCAGATGGGCTTAGACTGCGGCACCCACTCTGTCGGCAC
>NZ_LUKH01001001.1:0-1368 GCF_001593695.1 Leisingera sp. F5
CTGAAGATACCCGGCGCGCCGGTTGGCATGTCCAAAACCGTCAGCGCCGGAGGGGTCGCGGACAATGGCGGCGCCAATCCGCTTTCGGGCTACACGGTGGTCGAAGCCGCCGACCAGGATGCTGCCTGCGAAATGGCCAAAGGCTGCCCGATGGTGGTGAGCGGCAACGGTTCAGTCGAAGTGGCCGAGATCATCGACATGGAAATGTAGGCTGCATGCCCCGGGGCCGGCCCGGGGCAGTTATTTTCAAAACAGCAGCTCGGCTGCCGGGCGGATGGATCCGCACTCCAGCCCGCGGCGGCTGTAAAGTGTCTTGTTCATGTATTTGCGGGTTTCCGGCTGCTCTGCCTCCAGCACACCAAGGCTGACCATCAGCGCGGCAATTGCGCATTCGCTGGCGCGGGTGGCGCCGTCGGTGATCTTCACGGCTACGCCCATCTTCTGTTCAGGCAGGATGGCGATGAACACCGCCTCGGCGCCGGTCTTAATCGCTACTTTACCGCCCATCGCCCGCATCAGGTTGGTGCAGCAGCGGCTTTCGCCTGCGACCAATTCGGGATGCGCCGTCATTGCCGCCACCAGCTGCTGCGCCGCTTGCGATGCGCGGTCAGAGCGGTCTGCAGCACTGGCAAACCAAGCCATGGACCGTGCGAGGCCAGATACGGTGGTGGCAAAATTCGGCGCTGAGCAGCCGTCGATGCCATAGCCGGGACTATCCTGCCCGGTGGTTTCCTCAAACGCCGCCAGACAGGCCTGCTGCACCGGGTGATCAACTTCGATGTACTCGGCCCCTGCCCCCAGATATTGGGTCAGGGTCAGAAAGCCCGCGTGTTTACCAGAGCAGTTGTTGTGAACCTGGCAGGGGCTGTTGTCGGTCTTGATCAGCTCATTGCGGGCCGGGATGTCGTCTGGCAATTGCGTGCCGCAGCGGAAGTCGTCATCGCCAAGGCCCAGCTGATCCAGCCAGGCATTCACCCGCTCGGTGTGGATATGCGCACCGTTGTGGGACGCACAGGCAAGCGCCAGCTGTTCGGACGTCAAACCATAGCGCGCGGCAGCGCCGGAGGTGATCAACGGCAGCGCCTGGATCATCTTGGCCGAGCTGCGCGGGTAAATCACCGCATCCGGATCCCCCCAGCTGCGCACCACCTTGCCCGTGTCATCACAAATGACGGCATGACCCAGATGCAGGCTCTCCAGCAGCGGGCCGCGCCAGACTTCGGCCATGGGCACAGGTTTCGGCATGATATCTCCCCTTGTGTTTCCGTGCGGTTTTCTGGGCGAAAACCTGCCAAAACGCACTTTCGCCCGTGGTGCTAGTTACGTTAGTGTGCTTGTGTAGCGCAAGCGAGGGGATCGGGATCAGAC
>NZ_LUKH01001002.1:0-1368 GCF_001593695.1 Leisingera sp. F5
CAAGCATTACGCCGCTGCGGCGGCGCTGCTGGAGGGATTTGATCACACCCCGCGGATTGCCAGGCCGACCGTGGAGAGAAAGGCGCCGGAGCGCTCGGCGGGGATTGGCACGCGGCGGCGGTTCCGCTCGACCACGCCGGGGCTGGTGACGCGCTCCACCGCGCGGCCCGAAGGCGTCCATCTGATCGCCCGTATCGAGGCCGCGGATGAGGATGATCCGCTGACCACGCCGCTGCAGGCGACCTTGCAGCACGCTTTGCGCCGGGCCCTGGCGATCTCATTGGCGATGGGGGAGGCTTATGCGGATGTGTCCGGTCTGGGTGAACTGAAACGGGCCAATCTGGCGGGGTCCTTGGACGCGGCCCGCAAAGGTGAGTTCACCGAGCTGCTGGCGGCGGAGGCGCTGGTATCGGCGCATGTCTTTGCCAATGCCGTGGCGTTTTTGCTGGCGCCGCACGGGTCCGAAGCGCAGGCTGAGGTGGGCGAGGCGGAGGAGCTGCTAACGGATAATGCGCCGCTTGCCTTGCATGGGGTGCTGTGGGAGCTGGATCAGAAGCTGGCGCTGTATGCCCCCGACGATGCGCATCTGATCGCTGCCACCGCAGCTTATGCCGAGCAGCTGCTGGAGAAGGCGGCGCTCAGGGCGCAGAATGCAGGCCGGCTGGAAGCCTTCACGTCCGCTGCCTGGCGGGTGGAGGCAGATGATCTGACCATCAGCGGCTTTGACGCCGCGGCCAAGGCGAAATCCACTACCCTCACCATGGCGTTCAAGAAGCCGCATGAGGTGGTCGGCAACCATATCGCCAAATATCAGGCCCTGCGGCTGGCTAAAATGCTGATGGCCTATGATTTCGACCGCCGTTTGAACCCGTTTGCCGAAATGGGCGGGTTCATCTTTACCTTCATGGGGGACGGGAAGCCGGGGACGGGCAAGACGACGCTGATCCAGATGATGGCGGGGCTGATGCATGATTATTGCCAGAATGCGGGCTATGCCTTCCGCTACCAGAATTTCGGCATCGACAATATTGACAGCTATCAGGGCAAATCCGGCCAGAACGCCAAATCGTTCATTCAGAACGTGATCGACCCCGGTGTCATCGGCTTTGGCACCATCGACGACATCGACCAGATCACAGGAAAACGCGGCGACCGGCAGTCCAGCGCCGGCCAGCAGGAGGTGACGGCGGTGTTCATGGAGGCCTTTGCCGGCGCCAATACCGTGGTGCGGGGCAATTGCACCTTTGGCATGTTCTCCAACTATCCGGAGAATGTGGACGATGCGCTGCGTCAGCGGGCGGGCGCACGGTTCCTGGTGGATGGGCCGCAGACGCGGGAGGATTACATCGACATTCTGACGCTCTTGAT
>NZ_LUKH01001003.1:0-1367 GCF_001593695.1 Leisingera sp. F5
GCATCGCAGTGCCCATCTCCTGCATGTTCATCAGCCAGGAGGCTTCGCCCGCGACGTTGATCACCAGCGCGTCCGGATGCGCCATCTGGGCGCCGATCGAGGCCGGAAAACCATAGCCCATGGTGCCAAGCCCGCCCGAGGTCATCCAGCGGTTCGGATCCTCGAAATTCAGGTATTGCGCCGCCCACATCTGGTGCTGACCGACCTCGGTGGTGATATAGCGGTCATGGCCCTTGGTCAGTTCTTCCAGGCGCTGCAGCGCATATTGCGGCTTGATGGTCTTGTCCGAGTTCTTGAAGTTCAGGCAGTTCACCGCGCGCCATTCGTCGATCTGCTTGTGCCATTTGGCCAGCGCCTCGCGGTTCACCTTGCGGCCGCGCGACTTCCAGACCTTCAGGATGTCTTCCAGAACATGCGCCACATCGCCCACGATCGGGATATCGACCCGGATCACCTTGTTGATCGAGGAGGGATCGATATCGATATGCGCCTTCTTCGATTTCGGGCTGAAGGCGTCGATCTTGCCGGTGATGCGGTCGTCAAAGCGGGCGCCGATGTTGATCATCAGGTCGCAGCCGTGCATCGCCATGTTGGCCTCATACAGCCCGTGCATGCCCAGCATCCCCAGCCAGTTCTTGCCGGAGGCCGGATAGGCGCCCAGCCCCATCAGGGTTGAGGTCACCGGGATGCCGGTGCCGTCAATCAGCTCGCGCAGCAATTGGCTGGCGGCATTGCCGGAGTTGATCACGCCGCCGCCGGTATAGAACACCGGGCGTTTAGCGGTCTCAAGGGCTGCGACCAGTTCGGTGATCTCCTCCATGTCGCCTTTGACTTGCGGCTGGTAATGGGAGGCGGCTGGTTTCGGCCCGTTATAGGTGCCGTTTGCAAACTGCACGTCTTTGGGAATGTCGACCAGAACCGGGCCCGGACGGCCCGAGGTAGCGACATGAAAGGCCTCATGCAGGGTGCCGGCCAGCGCATCGGTGTCCTTGACCAGCCAGTTGTGCTTGGTGCAAGGGCGGGTGATGCCGACGGTATCGGCTTCCTGAAAGGCGTCCGAGCCGATCATGAAGGTCGGCACCTGGCCGGTGAGAACCACCAGCGGGATGGAATCCAGCAACGCATCGGTCAGACCGGTCACCGCATTGGTGGCGCCGGGACCAGAGGTCACCAGCACAACGCCGGGTTTGCCGGTGGAGCGGGCATAGCCCTCGGCGGCGTGCACCGCGCCCTGTTCGTGGCGCACCAGCACGTGGCGGATGTCATTTTGCAGAAAGATCTCGTCATAGATCGGCAGCACGGCGCCGCCTGGGTATCCGAAGACTACATCCACACCCTGATCCTTCAGGGCTTGGACAACCATCTTT
>NZ_LUKH01001004.1:0-1367 GCF_001593695.1 Leisingera sp. F5
GCCGTTGTCCGCGCCTCTGATCTTGGATTTGTCTTTCACAATCAACCTTTTGCGGAATGGTTTGGCACGCCTGGCCCGGACGCGGCGCTTACGGATGCCATCGAAGGCTTGCAGCCGGACGACCTCGACTCGCTGTGCGACGAAGGGCTGCGCTATTCGGCGGAGCTGAAGATCAAGCGCAAGCGGCGCACACTGGTTTTCGCCATCAACATTTCGCAGGCCAGCCATCTGAACGAGGCGCTATTGGTGGTGGAATGCCAGAACATCACCCGCATCCGCGAGCTGGAAAGCATGATCGACAGCTATTCCGCCATGGTCGAGCGCAACACCCGCGAGCTGGAGCGCGAGAAGGAGCGGGTGGAACGGCTGCTGCTGAACCTGATGCCGCGCTCGGTCTATGAGGAGTTCAAGACCTTCGGCGTGGTGACCCCTCAGCTTTATCCCAAAGTGTCGGTGGTGATGCTGGATTTCGTCAACTTTACGGACTTCGCATCGCGCACCGACCCGACGGTGACCTTGGGAGAGCTGAACGATATCTTCACCGCCTTTGACCGCATCGTAGAACAATACGGCTGTGAGCGGATCAAGACCATTGGCGATGCTTATCTGGCGGTGGCCGGGATGCCGGATCCTACCCCGGATCACGCCACCGCCGTGGCCCATTGCGCTACCCGGTTCCTGCGCTATCTGGACCGGCGCAACCAAAGCCATCAGCATAAATGGCAGGCGCGGATCGGGCTGGGCACCGGCTCGGCCGTCGGTTCGGTGGTAGGCATTCAGAAATATGTCTATGACGTCTTCGGCCCGGCGGTGAACCTGGCCTCGCGCCTGCAAGTCTTTGCTAACCCGATGAAAATCGTCGCGCCGGATGAGATGAGGGAATCCCTGTCCGAGGAATTCCGCGTCACCGACATTGGCCCCGAAGATATCAAGGGCATCGGCGAGGTGCATCTTGTCAACGTCGGTGACGAGTTGCGCGCCCCGCAGCCCAGCAGCCGGTTCTAACCGTCCGGTGCAATCAGCCCCAGTCCGCGCAAGTAGATGCCGATACCGCTTTCCAGCAGGTCCTCGGGCGGGAAGGGCGAGGCGGCACCGGGCGAGTTCCGTGCATAAAGCTCCACCACTCCGTGGCTCATCGCCAGCACATGCGCCGAGAACATCGAAGCAGGCGGGCGTTTGTCTTCCGGGATATGCTGGCTGAGGTCAGCGGCCGCGCGTTCCAGGATCGCCCGTGCCCGGGCAGCAGCATCAGCCAGTTCCGGCGTCCGGTTCACCGAAATGCCGCTTTCAAACATGGCGATGTAATGGCCCGGATGCTTGCGGGCAAAGGCAAGATAGGCGCGCCCCGTGGCCTCAAACGCCGCCAG
>NZ_LUKH01001005.1:0-1365 GCF_001593695.1 Leisingera sp. F5
CGCCAGAGGAGCCACCGCCCCCCCATGGGCCACCGCTATTGCCCGCCATTTGTCTCCTATCCGTTTGCTGCCGCCCATGAATGTTTCACAATGGGCGGCATGAGGTCTAAATTGTTGCCGGTCCGCCCGATCAGGTCGTGCGCACCGGCGTCTTCAGCGTTACCAACTCTTCCGACATTGTCGGGTGGACCGCAACCGTGCGGTCGAAATCTTCCTTGGTTGCGCCCATCTTTACCGCAATTCCGGCCAGCTGGATCATCTCTCCGGCACCCGGTGCGACAATGTGGCAGCCCAGCACCTTGCGCGTGGCTTTTGACACCACCAGCTTCATCAGCACTTTCTGGGCCCGGCCCGCAAAGGCCTGCTGCATCGGCTTGAAGGAGGCCGCATAAACCTCGATCGCTTCCTGCTTGGCCGCGTCTTCTTCGCTCAGGCCCACAGTGCCCATTTCCGGCTGGGTGAAGATCGCCGTCGGGATCAGCTCGTGGTCGGGGCTGGTCGGGTTGCCTTTGAACACTGTTTCGACAAAGGCCATGCCTTCGCGGATCGCCACCGGCGTCAGATTCACCCGATCGGTCACATCACCCACCGCAAAGACTGACGGCACCCCGGTCTGGCTGTAGGCATCGACCATGATGGCGCCGCCCTTGCCGCGCTCGACGCCGATGTTTTCAAGCCCCAGATTGTCCGCATTGGGCGCGCGGCCCGTGGCATACATCACCTTGTCGAACACATGTTCATTGCCGTGCGTATCAGTCACCCGGATCTTGCCGCCCTCGGCGCGCATTTCCGTGACATTGGTGTTCAGCTGCAGGTCCACGCCGGCCTCCACCATGCCTTCTGCGATCACGCCGCGCGCTTCCTCGTCAAAGCCGCGCAGGATCTGCGGGCCGCGGTAGAATTGCGTGGTCCTGACGCCCAAGCCATTCATGATGCCCGCAAATTCAGACGCGATATAACCGCCGCCGACAATCAGCAGGCTTTCGGGCAGCGTATCCAGGTGGAAAATCTCGTTCGAGGTGATCGCCAGCTCCGAGCCCGGAAATTCCGGCACGGTCGGCCAGCCGCCGGTCGCGACCAGAATATGCTTGGCCGTCTTGCGAGTGCCATCGGCCAGCTCAACGGTGTGCGCATCGGCCAGCTTGGCGCGCTGGTCAAAGCTCTCAACACCGTTGTTCTTCAATATGTTGCGGTAAATGCCTTCCAGCCGGTCCAGCTCGCTGTGCAGCTTGCCCTTGAAAGTATCCCAGTTGAAGGCGCCTGCCTTGATATCCCAACCATAGGCCCGGGCGTCCTCAACCATGCCGGAATATTCCGAGGCAAAAACCATCAGCTTCTTCGGCACGCAGCCGCGGATCACACAAG
>NZ_LUKH01001006.1:0-1363 GCF_001593695.1 Leisingera sp. F5
AATTTCTGCGCCGCCTGATGGAGGGCAAGGAAGTCGAGAAAGTTGCGATAGGCGTCACCGACGGGGAGTTTTCATACGCGTTTGACTGATCGCGTCCGAGAGTAATCAGTGGGAAGGAAATCCTATGGTTAAACATGTTGTTATGGACCTGAAAAACCTGGACATCAAAGTGTCCGGGCTGGAGATGGTGGAGCCGCCGAAACTGTCGTTCAAAGTGGTGGTCGAACTGGATAAGAAAATGGAGAAGGGGGTCGAGAAAGACCCGCTTTTGCAGCAGGAATTCCATGCCGGTGCCGACGAGGTGCTGGAGCAGACCAAGGACACCATCGAGAAGAAATGCAAGGTGTTCGACAAGCTGTTTGTCCAGATGGTGGCCAAGGGCGCCTCGGACAAGGACATGGAAAAACAGCTGAAAGGGCTGAACGACGCCATCAAGAATGACGTCAAGGTGGCCGAAAAGGGCGCGGAACTGGCGGCGCAAAAGGCCTGGACCAGCCTGCAGAAAAAGAAAAAGGAATGGTCCTCGTTCAAGATCAAGATCGGCGTGTCCATCGCTGGCACTTTGGCCGGGCTGGCGGTGAGTATTGCAGCTATGGCCACCTCGCCGTTTTCCGGCGGTGCGGGGGCGGCGATTGGCATCATCGGTCTGATCAAATCCGGGGTGTCGCTGGCCAAGGACATTGGCAAGCTGGCGATCAACATCGATCAATCCAAAACCATCCTGGTAAAGAACCTGGCGGTGGTGGAAAAGGCGGCCTCGAACAAGGCGCTGAATGCAGCAAACGAGGTGTCGGCGGCAGTGTTTCAGGAGTTCCTTGGCATCTCGCAGCCGTCGGTCAAAACGGTGGAGGATTCGGCGGATACGCTGAAGGCGAAATACGCCCAGATGGTCGTCAAAATGCATGACCTGTCGAAGACGCTGAACAAGATCCTGAAACAGCAGGAAAAGCTGAAGAAAGAGTTCCTGGCCGAGGTCGGCAAGAAGCTGAAGAAGCACCCAATCAAGGATAAGAAGACCCAGTTGGTCATGATCAGCAAAGCGCTGGATACGGCTTTGGCGAAAAACTATGCCGAGGTGCAGAATGCCATCGACAAAATCCAGATCATGTACAGCGATGCGCGCGGCTGGGCCAGCAATATCAAGGAGCTGATGAAGCGGGTGAAGGCGCTGACGATTAAGGACCCCAAAGCGCTGAAGGTGTTCCGCGAGGGGCTGAAATTCGCAGCCCTGGCGCTGTCGCCGATTGATGGCAACTCAATCGCCACCGGTGCCAAGGATCTGGCCCTGGGCGTGGGCGGCGCGGTCGGCGGCTATGCCTATGACAAAATCACCAGCAAGGCGCTGGACGGGACTGTGTTCGAC
>NZ_LUKH01001007.1:0-1363 GCF_001593695.1 Leisingera sp. F5
CCTTGATGATATAGAGCGCGGCACGGTCCTTGACCGACTGGCCCGGATTCATGAATTCCGCCTTGCCCATGATCTCGCAGCCGGTCTCTTCACTGACGCGGTTCAGGCGGATAAGAGGAGTGTGGCCGATGGCATCAGCCAGATCGCGTGCAATGCGCATGGTATCCCTTTCGATCGTTCCCCCAAGGTGTATCCAAGCGGTCCGGTGTTCACAAGACGCGAAGCGGGTCAGTCCGCAGCGTTGCGCAGCCGGGCGCGGTGGCGTGCCAACCACAGCGCCGCGGTGACCAGAGGCATGTCCTGATAGATCTGTCCATCCACCCCCAGCATCAGCTCGTCAAAGCTGAGGATCTTGCTGCGGATGTCCTCGCCCTCACCGGCAACACCACCGCCGCCATAGATGTCAGAAAGGTCTGATATACCGATGAAAACATGAATGAATTCCGCCAGTGCGCCACTGGAAGGATAGACCTGCGCCACCGGTTCCAGCCGCTGGACAGTGACGCCCGCCTCCTCCTGCGCCTCGCGGATCGCGGTTTCCCCGGCCGTCTCGCCGGGGTCGATCACGCCTGCGACCGGCTCCCACATCCAGGGGTTCGCTTCGCCCATAATGAAGGGCGGTGCGCGGAATTGCTCCACCAGCAGCACCTGATCGCGGATCGGGTCATATGGCAGCAGCACCGCTGCATGGCCCGCCATGGCGGCAGAGCGTTCCATGACCGGGCTAAGACTGCCATCAAACAGGCGGAACTGCAGGTTCATTTCCTCCATCGCGAAGAAATTCAGGTAGGCGCGGTTGTGGCTGTGGACAATCACGTCTTTGGAAAGGTCACGCACCCCGTCACCGGGCCGCGCCTGCGCTTCCAGCCAGGCGGCGGCGCGGCGGCGGACCGAAGGGAAGCAGCGGGCCACTTCATCAGCGGTCATGCGGCCATGATATGACATCACCTCTTCGGCGGCCCGCAGGGACAGCGCCCCCCATTTCCGCACCCAGGCCGCCAGATCCCAGGGCTCAGCGGTTTGCCACAGGCCCGGTTCGGGAAAGTAAACCTCTGCCGGGGCGGTGCTGCCATCCTCCAGCTGAACCGAAACAGGTTTCAGCGCATAGCCAAAGCCGCCTTCATAAAAGTTGAGCGCATCCAGATCTGCGGGGGACAGGCCCTGTACCAGAACGCCGTCAGCCGTGGCGCCCTCGCGGGCTTCGATCGCCGGGAATGGCTGGCCAACCACCTGATAGACACCATGGCCGGACAATATTGCGCCCTGCGCCTTCAGCGCCGCGCCGCTGCGGCCCAGCACCAGTTCAAGCAAAGGGATATGGCGCAGCGTGCCAAAGAAAAAGAGATCAGCCACGGATTACAAC
>NZ_LUKH01001008.1:0-1361 GCF_001593695.1 Leisingera sp. F5
GCACCAAGATGCCGCAGCGCCGCAAGGGCTATACCCAAAAGGCAGTTGTCGGCGGTCACAAGGTTTATCTGCGAACCGGCGAATACGAGGACGGCAACCTGGGTGAAATCTTCATCGACATGCACAAGGAAGGCGCAGGCTTCCGGGCGATGATGAACAATTTCGCCATCGCGGTGTCGGTCGGCCTGCAATACGGCGTGCCGCTGGAAGAATTTGTTGACGCCTTCACCTTCACCAAGTTTGAGCCCGCCGGCATGGTCCAGGGCAATGACTCGATCAAGAACGCCACCTCGATCCTTGATTACGTGTTCCGCGAACTGGCCGTCAGCTATCTGGACCGTACCGATCTGGCGCATGTGAAGCCCGAGGGCGCAAGCTTTGACGACCTGGGCCGTGGCGAAGAAGAAGGCGTGTCGAACCTGAGCGAGCTGAGTGAAAACGCAGCCTCTCGGTCGCTGGAAGTACTGAAGCAGATCTCTTCGACCGGCTATCTGCGTAAACGGCTGCCGCAGGAACTGGTGGTGCTGCAAGGCGGCCAGACCGAAGTATCGGCACTGGGAACTGGAACTGATCCGGTTGCCGCGTTGCAATCGCTGGTGCCAGAGACCGGTGATGCACCTGTGCAGCCCGGCGGCGGAATGGATGCGCGCGTCAAGGCAAAAATGCAAGGCTACGAGGGCGAGGCCTGCGGCGAATGCGGCAACTACACGCTGGTCCGCAACGGCACCTGCATGAAGTGCAACACCTGCGGCGGAACCTCCGGCTGCAGCTGAAGAACACCGTCTGCGTCTCTGATTTTCCCTCGGTGGCGCAGACGGATACTGGAAGCGGTGATACTGCTTCCAGAGCTATCAGGAATGGGTGCGCCCGTTCTGAACACCGGGAAGGCCCAGGTAAGAAAACTTTCGGGCAGTCAATGAAGGAGCCTGACCGGTGATAACTGGCTTCCTCTGTTTTCAGGGGAAGCCATTTTCTTGGTTGCAGGCGTGTTGTTTACTGCATCAGGTAAGTCTCATAATGAGAATTATGTTAAATTACTACTCATCAACATACCACCTTAGCGCAGATTAAACATATAATTCTCAATCCCTTGCCGGACGCAGTAAACCTTCTTGCGCGACGCTGGCGATCAGCTGGCCGTCTTCCGTGTAAATAGACCCACGATTGAAGCCACGGCCGCTGCCGGTAAACGGTGCATCCATTGTATAAAGATGCCAGTTCTCGAATTGAACCGGTGCATGAAACCACATTGCATGGTCCAGGCTTGCGGTCATGGCGCCGGGTTTGTGAAACGTCAGCCCATGCGGCCGCATCGATGATCCAAGCAAGCCAAAGTCCGAGGCATAGGCCATCAGGATATG
>NZ_LUKH01001009.1:0-1359 GCF_001593695.1 Leisingera sp. F5
CGCACACACCCGCCAGCCAGTTGGAGATCGCCGGGGCGACGGTGACGGATTCCGGCGCGAGGGTGCGCAGCGCGGAGGTGTTGCGCATCGCCATCGCGGTTTTCACATGGGCGCGGGAGGGGGTTTCGGCGTTCATCAGGGTCCGGACCGACTGGGTGGCCTTGTAAGCCTCGCCGATGGGACCGATTTCTAACAGCTGGCCGGATGTGCGCCATGTGTTGAACAACGGGTCGGGTTGCAGTCTGGCATGCTGCCAGGGATGCAGGGGCAGCAGGTTGTAATTGCCGAGCGGTGCGTTGTGCTGTTCCGCCAGCGCGGCGATACGGTGCCACTCGGCGGCTCCCAGCTCCTGCCCCCAGAAGTCCTCGTGCGGCAAGGATTGCTGTATCAGCGTGTGGTGGAACAGCACGCCCGTCAGGCGGAAGGTTTCGCCACCCTCCGGCCCGTAGGCGAGGTGGTCGGCATCGGTGAACCCGCTGCGGGCTTTGAAACAAGGGTGGTAGGGGTGGCCCTCGTACAGCGCGGTTTCCAGTGCGGAGCAGGGTAGGGAATGGCGCCGTGCCGCTGCCCGGGTCTGCAGCGCGGCCAGGTCGCTGAGGTGTTCGGTGTGGGCCAGATCGTCGCGCAGGGTTTCCATCGCGGGCGAAGGGTCTGCCACCGCTGCCAGAACATCCGCGGTGCAGGCGGGGCGCCAGGTGCCGCTGTCATGGATCTCAATACTGCCTTCCTGCAGCCTATAGCGGCCAAAGGCGCCGCGGCGTCCGCGGGCTCGGAACTGCGTCTGGCGCAGGCACCAGCCTACCGCTTGGCTGCGGTCCAATTGCAGTGATGCGGCCCAGCCCTCGCACAAAAGCGCCTCGCACAGCTGGCGCAGGACGCGGGGGGCGGAGATTGCGCGGCTTAAGGGTTCATGCAGGGACATCGGCACGCTCCTGCAGGGGCTGCGGCTGGGCCGCGGCGATGGGGTTCTTCATCTGCAGGAACATCCCTTCCTGCGCGGCGGTCTCCAGCTCATCCACGTTGTGGACGCGGGTTGCAACAACAGCGCGGGTTCGCTGGCCAGCCCGTCGCAGCCCAGACGGCGGATCACCGCAAAGATCTGGTTGACCACCAGGTAATAGGCCAGCCGTTGGTTGATGTGGCCGCGCGGGTAAACCAGCGCGGGCTGGCCTGCCAGTGACGGCTCCAGCGCGTTGAGGCGGGGGAAGGCGTCGCAGGCGATGAAATAGCCCTGGTTGTCACGGTAATAGCCGCGGGACGGCAGGCCGGTGCTGAGATCCAGCAGGCAGTTCTGCTGATGCGCCTCCAGCGCGATGCCGTGCCGGTCGTAGAGATCCAGCACCGGGTCCAGCATGCAGT
>NZ_LUKH01001010.1:0-1359 GCF_001593695.1 Leisingera sp. F5
GAATTGCACCGCACCCACACTGCGCCGAAACGCCCGTTCCAGGGCTGGCGCTATCTGAAGACTGAAGACACACCCGCCGACCTGCCTGCCGGCAAAAGCCAAGAAGAGCTGCTGCCGCTGGAACTCTCGCAGGCACTGGCCGAAATCGGAGTGATCTGAGGCTTTCCGCACCCCCCCGCGGCGTGCCTCGCCAGCGCCGGGCGTCAGCCCGGCGCCCGGCCCAACCGGAACGGCGGTATCTTGGATGCCGCTGCTCCGGGCGGGAGAACACCCTGCGCCATTGCAGCCAAAAAACTGCGGACTGCGTGCAACGGCTGCACGCCCCTCTCGCCTTCCGCCTGCCGGAAGCGTGGTGCAGTGAGTATTTCAGACAATGAAGAAGACGGAAGACCCAGCGCTTCTTCTTTGCCTAAATACTCAAATCACTCAGTGCCGACTGTGATGGCGGCGCTTACTTGCGGTGTTCCAGCAGGTCCAAGAGCGTGTTCAGCGCCGCCTTCTCATCCAGCCCGTATTTCGCCACCCGGCTGCGCCACAGCGTCGCCTGGGACTTCAGCACCAGCCCGTCCGCCAGCAGCTTCAGGTGATTGGCCCGCAGCGTCTCGCCGGTCGAGGTAATGTCGGCCACCATCTCGGCGGTCTCGTTCTTCACCGTGC
This sequence comes from Leisingera sp. F5, assembly GCF_001593695.1. NCBI lineage: Bacteria > Pseudomonadati > Pseudomonadota > Alphaproteobacteria > Rhodobacterales > Roseobacteraceae > Leisingera > Leisingera sp. F5. The sequence continues at coordinate 658 of NZ_LUKH01001010.1, forward strand.
CCTCAGTCGCGCCCTGGCTGTCCACCAGCTGGTAATCCGCCACCCCGGCATCGGTCAGGAATTCCCGCACCAGCCGGTGGTATTTGGTGGCAATCCGCAACCGGTGCCCATGCTCGGTGCGAAAGGCAGACGCCACCGCATCCAGGTCATCCAGCGTGTCCACATCAATCCAGAACTGCGGCACCGCCAGGATCAGGTCGGCATGGCCAAAGCCCAGTTCGGCCAGGCTCTCTAGCTGCTGCTCGAACCGCGGCAGCTTCTCCTGCACCAGATCGGTGCCGGTGACGCCCAGGTGGATCCGCCCCGCTGCCAGCTCGCGCGGGATTTCCCCCGCCGACAGCAGCACCAGCTCCATGTTCGCAACACCCTCGACCGCGCCGGCATATTCCCGGTCGGACCCGGTGCGCGCCAATGTCACGCCGCGTTTGGCGAACCAGTCGAATGTCTTCTCCATCAGCCGCCCCTTGGACGGCACCCCCAGCTTCAAACTCATGCGCGCACCTCCTCAAGCTGCAGCATCAGGTCCGGGCGCAGCACACCGCCGACCGCCGGGATTTCCTCGCCCCCGCCCAGCCGCCGGGTCAGCGCATCATAGCGCCCGCCGCTGGCGATCGGCGGCAAATCAGGCCGCGCCTCGGCGTAGAAACCGAACACAAACCCGTCGTAATACTCCATCGAGGTGCGCCCGTAAGAGGCCTCGAA
>NZ_LUKH01001011.1:0-1357 GCF_001593695.1 Leisingera sp. F5
CTCCACAACCGGCTGCCCGGTGTTCCAGGTCGCCCTCTCCACTGCACGTAAGAAAGACTGGGCCGAGGCCGATCGCGGTTTGTCGCCTGCCGACCTCGCCATGCATGTCGTCCTGCCCGAGGTCGACGGGCGCATCTTCGCAGGTGTTGTCAGCTTCAAATCCCCGGGAAAGAAAGACCCGGACCTGCAATACTCCCGCTTTGCCCACCGTCCCGATACGGACCGCATCAAAGCCGCCGTCGACCGCGTCGAGGGCTGGCTGCGCCTTGCCAAACTGCCGAATGCAGAGAAACGCCTCGCCCTGATCCTCTCCACCTATCCGGGCCGCGACCACAACCTTGCCCATGCCGTCGGCCTCGACGCGCTGGCCTCCTGCGACGAAATCCTGCGCGAATTGTGGGATCAGGGCTATACCGTGGAGCCGCAGGAAAACACCGGCCTGCGGCTGATGGATGAGACCCTCAGCGTCCCGCTGGAAGACTACCGCGCAGCCCTCGCCAGCCTGCCGCAAGACCTGCAAAACACCCTGGCAGAGGCCTGGGGTCAGCACATATTCGCGGGTGGCCGCAGTGGCCGAGCTGGCACCGTCGTCATAAAGCGGCCGCACGCCGGAATAGGTCCAGACAATATCCGCGCGCTTCAGTGGCTGTTCGAAGTATTGCGACGCAAAATCAATTAGATAATCCTGCTCGGCCTCCGTGCAATGCGGTTTGGTCTCCGGATCCGGATGGTCGGCGTCCGTTGTGCCGATCAGGGTGAAATCCGTCTCGTATGGAATGGCAAAGATGATCCGCCCGTCGGTGCCCTGAAAGAAATAGCAGCGGTCATGGTCGAACAGTTTTGGCACCACGATATGGCTGCCGCGCACCAGGCGGACGTTTTCGCGGCTGTTCTGGCCCAGTTTTTGCTTCAGCACGTCGGCAACCCAGGGTCCGCCTGCATTGACCAGCATCTTGGCCCGGTGTTCCTTCTCCTCGCCAGTGGCGTGATCCTTCACGGTGACAACCCAGTGATCAGAGTGGCGCTGGGCTGACAGAACCTCGGTCCGGGTTAGGATTTCGGCGCCGCGCGCCTGTGCATCGCGGGCGTTCAGCACCACAAGACGGGCGTCCTCAATCCAGCAGTCGGAGTATTCGAACGCGGTCTGAAACTTGCCCTTCAGCGGCCTGCCTGCGGGATCGTGCGACAGGTCCAGTTTCGCCGTGCCAGGCAGGATGCCGCGTTTGCCCAGGCTGTCATACAGAAACAGCCCCAGCCGGATCAGCCAGGCGGGGCGGCGGCCGCGGGTCCAGGGCATGAAGGTGGTAAGCAGTTTCGACGTCGGCGTTTCGCTGTCAAAGCGCATGTCCTTGTGAAA
>NZ_LUKH01001012.1:0-1355 GCF_001593695.1 Leisingera sp. F5
GCAAGATCAGTGCGGATGCCCCATGCATCCAGCCCTTTCCTCTATTGTGCTGATGCAGCATGAGTCAATAATCACTGGCCCGCCGAGGCCGTCTTTTGCTGCAGCAAAAAGGATAAAAACGCCGCGCAGACACAGCCTGTTGTTGAACCTCACCGCTGGCATACCTATCCTGATCGGATCAATATTGGCAAAAAAGGATTTCGTCCATGAGTGAGCAAACCCCGCACCCGATGTCCCCGCAGGACTGCCTGGTGGCGCTGATGGTGGCGGTTTCGGCCTCGGACGAGAACATCCGCACTGCCGAGCTGGTAAAGATCCAGTCTGCGGTCAACATGCTGCCGGTGTTTGCCGACTATGACATCGACCGGGTGACACGGGTTTCGCAGACCGTTCTGGACCTGTTTGAGCAGGAAGACGGTCTGGCGGCGCTGTTCGGCCTGATCCGCGGCGATCTGCCGGAGCGGTTGTTTGAAACCGCCTATGCGCTGTCCTGCGATGTGGCGGCTGCGGACGGGATCCTGGGCGAGACCGAGCTCGAGTTTCTGGCAGAGGTCCGCTATGAATTGAACATCGACCGGCTGCATGCCGCGGCCATCGAACGCGGCGCACGGGCGCGGCACATGGTCTGAACGGCGAAGGGGGGCGCTGCCCCCGGCCTTGCGGCCTGGTGAAGTTTATGCAGCCAAGCGCGGGCGGGACTGGCTGCGCAGGGTCATGTGGTATCAGCCCGTCCGTCTGGCCGCTGCGATCAAAGTGCCGAGGCTTTGCTTCTGCTGCCCTTCCGCACCGAAGTTTGATGGATCAAGCCACGTCTGATAGGCGGCTTCAAGCATGGGCCATTCGCCATCCGGCACTGAATACCATGCGGTATCACGGTTGCGGCCTTTATAGACAATGGCTTGGCGGAACAGACCATCATAGGTAAAACCGAAGCGCTCTGCCGCACGGCAGGAGGGCGCATTCAAGGCGTCGCATTTCCACTCATAGCGGCGGTAGCCCAAATCATTGAACACCCGCGCCATCATCAGATACATCGCCTCGGTCGCCGCCCGCGTCCGCTGCAATGGCGGTGCGAAGGTGATGCCGCCGACCTCGATCACACCGTGGGCGGGCTGAATGCGCATAAAGCTTGCGATGCCTTCGGCCTTGCCGCTGACGCCATTGATGACCGCGAAATAGGGCTGTGCATCCACGCCGCTGGCCGCTTGCACCCAGGCATGCAGGCCTTCCGGCGTCTCAAACGGGCCATAGGGCACATAGGTCCAGATCGCATCGGCCTGGTCCTGCCGGAAGGCCGCGAACAGATCCGCGGCGTGGCGGTCCGCATTCAGCGGCTCAACCCGGCAGTATTGCCC
>NZ_LUKH01001013.1:0-1354 GCF_001593695.1 Leisingera sp. F5
GCAGCTTGGATATGTGCGCCTCTTGGGACTGCCGCATGTGGTCCTGTGGACACCTTTGCTGATTTGGCTGTGGCGGCAGCGGGCGCAGCCCGGTATGCCAGAATGGCCGCGGCGGATCATCCTGGCTGTCTGCACAGTGATCGCAGTTTCGCTGGCCTTTGATTACGTCGATGCGGCGCGGTATTTGCTGGGAGAGCGGCAACCCTACTAACCGCTGCCGCGCGCAAAAGTTTTTTTAAAAAAAATTAGCAATTTTCCTGCCTAAGAAAATTGCAGCGCCCGGCTAGAGGTCGATTTCCAGCACGCCGTCCGGTTCAACCGCGCGGGATTGGCAGAGGATGATGGCGCCCTCGCGCTGCTTATTCGAAAGCACGAAGTCGCGGTGATCCGCGTCGCCTGAGATCAGCCCGCACTTGCAGACGCCGCAAATGCCATCGGAGCATTTCACATCCACATGGATACCGCTTTCGGCCAGTGCCTCGATGGCGGTTTTTTCGGCTGGCACCAGAATTTCCCGGCCCGATTTCGCGAGCCTCAGGGTGAAGGGGTGGTTTTCATATTCGGGCTGCTCAGGGACCGAAAAATACTCCATGTGGCAGCTCTCCTCGGGGAAGCCGCTTGCCTCTGCCGCGTCCTGCACCGCCTGCATGTAGGCTTCCGGTCCGCAGGTGTAGACATGGCTGCCGGGCGCATAGCGCAGCACGTGTTTCAGATCTGCGCGGGAGCCTTGATCCGAGAAATGCAGATGCACTTTGTCAGCCCAAGGGACGCCCTTCAGGTCCTTAAGAAACCCTGCGCTTGCCTTGTTCGAACATGAGTAGCGGAATTCAAAGTCTTTGCCCAAGGCCTGCAGGCGATGCGCCATGGCGATCATCGGGGTCACCCCGATGCCGCCGCCCATCAAATAGGATTTGGCCGCACCCTCGACCAGCGGGAAATGGTTGATGGGTTTGGAGATGAACACCATCCGGCCTTCCTCGAAGATCCGGTGCATGAGCCTGGAACCACCGCGGCCCGTGTCCTCGCGCAACACTGCGATCTGGTATTTCGTGCGGTCCGCCGGGTCGCCTGACAGGGAGTACTGGCGGAAGAACTCCGGTGCCACAACCACGTCGATATGGGCGCCCGCAGTGGCCGCGGGCAGCAGGGCGCCGTCCGGCAGGGAGAACTCATACTTGGTGACGGCATCGGTCATCTGCTCCACCTTGGAGAGCCGCACCCGCATCACCGGTGCGGCGCCCTGGCCGGCGGTATAGACATGCTCGGGCGGCAGGCCTGCGGCGCGGCGGCGCTTGTGCTCGGACGCCGGGATCATGGCCTGATAGGCGGCAATCCCGGCCTCGCGGTCCATCGG
>NZ_LUKH01001014.1:0-1351 GCF_001593695.1 Leisingera sp. F5
CTCTTGCCTCTTGAGTCAGAGTGTAGCGGCCTTCCCGTCACCGCACAACCGATAGGATGAATTGTCAGTTACGTCCCAAGGCCTTGAGCACCCGGTCCAAATCCTTGCCGCGCTTGCTGTATTGCGCAGGCGCGTCCTTCACCAAGTTGTAATAAAGCGTCGGGTCGTAAATCTCGACCGCCAGCCCCAGATGCTCGGCTGTGAGCAGCCCCTGCGCCTGCAACAACTGATAGGCCGCAATGGCCTGGTCGGCGCGTGCGTTCACCTCCCCGGTCTGCGCATCGAGATACTCTTGCTCTGCCTGCAGCACATCCAGCGTCGTCCGTGCCCCCAGCGTGGCTTCTTCCCGGATGCCGTCAAAAGCAACCTTGGACGCGCGCACCCGTTCATTGGAGGACACCAGGGTTGCCCGCGCAGTTTCCACATTGAAAAACGCCGAGCTGACATTCTGGCGCACAGCGCGCTGGGTATTGATCAGAGCACCGCGTTCCGAGTCGGCACTTGCAATGGCCCGCCGCCGGGTCGCCGCGTTGCGGCCGCCAGCATACAGGTCTTGAGTCAGCGTAACCGAAGCAGAGGCATCCGAGTCGGTGCCGGTGTTGTCATTGATATCCTCGCTCAGCCCCGCGGTGGCCCGGAAGCTGACGCTTGGCCCCAAGGCTTTGGCCGCCGCCCGGACCAGAATGTCGGCGGATTTGACCGAATGCTGCTGCGCTAGCAGGTCCGGCTGGTTACGCGCCGCAATGGACTGCGCCCGGTCGATGGACACAGCCCGCGACGGCAGCCGGGGCTGGCCGGCAATCGCGCCCGGCGCGTGGCCGACGATTTGCAGATAGGTAGCGCGGGCCGTCAGCAGGTCTCCCTCGGCATCCGTCAGGTTGGCGCGGGCCGCCGCCACCTGGCTTTGAGCCAAAGCGACGTCGGTGCGGGTCACTTCACCCACTTCAAACCGGTCCTCGGCCGCCTTCAGTTCCTCTAGCAGCAGGCGCAGGTTGTTGCGGCGCAGGGCGACATTTTCCTGCCCCTGCAGGACCCCGACATAGGCCTGAACGGCGGATATCAGCACCGATTGCTCGACGCTGAGCAGCTGCTGGCGCGCCGCAAGCACCAGTTCCTGGGCCGCCTGTTTGCGCAGCCGTGTTTCGCCGCCGTCATACAGCAGCTGAGTCAGCTGAATCTGGGTGCCGAGATCGTTGTTGGTGAACTCGTTGAAATTACCGAACTGGTTGACGCTGCGGGAATAGGTATGGCTGGCGGTGAGTGTCCATTGGATCAGCGGTCGCAACCGGGACACGGCGATGGCCACGTCCTCATCAGCAGCCCGCAACAGCGCCCGGTTCTGGTCCAGCAG
>NZ_LUKH01001015.1:0-1349 GCF_001593695.1 Leisingera sp. F5
GCGTAGATCTCGACGCCCAACGATTTGAGAAACGAATTTGTAGCGCACATTGCGAAACGCACTCCCCACTATGAGTTGTGCAAGATCTCGCAGCACCGGACAGGCGCTACAACGTGGGGCCGGGACAGCGCTTACGTCGCGCGGCGCAACGCAATAACCAAATGGGAGAGAGACCATGAGTGACAAAACCCCTATCACAGAACCACAAAGCGACGGAATGGCCTCATGGTTTCCCACCGCCTATACGATCCTTTTTGCATTGATCGTCATCGTCGCCGCACTGACCTGGATCATTCCAGCAGGGTAGTACGACCGCGCCATGAATAACGAGGTCGGGCGCGAGATCGCTGTGACAGGGACTTACCAGACCGTCGATTCCAATCCGCAGGGATTTGTCGAAGTCATGCTGGCACCTGTCGCTGGATCCTAAGATGCCGCCGACTCGCGTCGGCGCACTTTGTACAAGGTTGCAGACGATGCGACGAACTGAAAGGTCAGTACAGCCCCGACCAAACCGACAAAAGGCCATTGGAACCAGTTCGGCTCGGGAGTGGCTCGATGAAAATCGAGAAAGTGGAGGTACAGAAAATAGCCGGTATGTACGACCGACAACCACCACAGCACGTAAGTTCCCCGCTGGACGAATTTCCAAACCGAATTTCCCAGCCAACGAAGACTGCGGTCGTTCGATGTAGCAGCCAGGATCAGCCCGTAAAGCAACGCAAGGACACCGATCAGATTGGCAATCGCAAACCCGTGCTGCACCATCACGTATTTTTGCAGTCCCGGATGAAATTCAAAGCCGACAAGGCGCATGAGATCCAGGTTCACCCAACCGATCAAAATGATTGTGGCGTGTATAAATGCCAGCAAGACCGCATAAATACCCAATTCGCGCCGGAATGGTAACAGCTTTGCAGTGCTGCGCCAGATACGTGACAAAGGACCAAGCGACATCGCCACTGCCACCAGAACGATCGACATATCGCCAACAGCCCTGTTCCAGCGGTGCATTGGGGACCATTCGATCCGGCTGTACAAGAACAGCCATGTGCCGGCCACACCAATTGCTATCACAAGAAGGTGACGCGCCCACCAGGATGCAAGCAGGTGATATTTCGGGTTTGATCGGACGGCTTTCTTGCGAGACGATGACTTCATTCAGATACTTCTCCTACCCAGCGAGACAAGTAGATGCGCTAGAATACAAAAACTGCGGTGATCCCGACAAGGGCGTATAACATGAATTGGTCTCGATGTGATCTGACACCGCCCCCTTCTCAGCACGCTGAACTGGGGGCGGCGCATCTCTTGAAGGAGATGATGGCTGGCCGTTTTGATGGTGGTGC
>NZ_LUKH01001016.1:0-1349 GCF_001593695.1 Leisingera sp. F5
GAAGCCGATCCGGTTGGCCGGGGCTTCTTCCTGCGCCTTGGGCACCGCCCGCAGCATCACGTTCAGCTGGCTGACATGCTGCACCAGCTGAGTGCGTGCGCCGGGGCCTTCGCTGCCGTAAAAGGTGATGATATCGGGATCGTAATAGCCCATGCCTTCGATCCGCAGCACCCCGGCATTGCCGCCGGCAAAACCCATCGCAACCTCGTGCTCGCTGTCCAGCTGCTGTTCGAAATTCTGGATATAAAGGATCAGACGTTCATAGGCCCAGCGCGCGGGGCTTTTGGCGGCATCCTGCTTTTGCAGTTTTTCCGGAATCTTGCGCAGGCCCGCGCAGGCCTCGGGGTCGGCATGGACCTCGTGCACGCAGGGCAGCACCGCCGCCTCTGCCGCCTCGGCGCTGGTCGAAATCTCGTCGCTCATGGTGTCTCCCCCCAAAATGCGGGGTGCGTCACCCCTTGCGCTGATAGAGCCAAGCACCGTCGCCGCGTTTCCAGCGGTCCACCTGGCCGGTGTGGTACAGATGATTTACATGGGCCACCGCCTCGACCAGCGCAAGCCCGTACTCGCCTTCGCCGATTGTGCGCTTGAACAGCGGTGCAAAGCAATCGGCGGCAGTCTGCGGCACGCAAAGGTGATCCATCAGCCGCTCCAGCGCACCGTGGTGGTTGCCAATCAGCTGCTGCATCCGCAACGGCAGCCGGGTGAACGGCAGCTTGTGCCCGCCCAAGGCCAGATGATCGGGCCGCGCCAGTTTCGACAGGCGTTCGCAGGCCTCCAGCCATTCGCCCAAAGGATCCGCCATCGGCTCAGTCGCGTAAACGCCGATGTTGGGGCTGATGGTTGACAGGATCTGATCGCCGGTGATCACCAGATTGTCATCGCGGCTCCAGAAGGTCGCGTGCTCAGGCGCGTGGCCGTTGCCGATGTGCACATCCCAGTCGCGCCCGCCCATGCGGATCGCATCCCCCTGTTTGATGCGGGTGAAGCCCAGCGGCATCGGGTACACGGTGTCGGCAAAATTGAATGGCCGGTCGTTGGCGCGTTTGTCATAAAACGCCTGATCCATGCCCGCACTGCGGTAATAGGCCAGCGTTTCCTCGGGCCAGGTCTCCTGCACGTCGAGGGTCAGCATCCGGGCAAACAGCCAGGCGGTGCGGGTGGTGATCAGCTCGGCGCCGTGTTCGCTCTGGAACCAGCCGGCCAGGCCGATGTGATCCGGATGGTGATGGGTGCCGACAACGCGGGTGACCGGTTTGCCCTTCAAAGGCCCCGCCATCAGGCTTTCCCAGATCGCGCGGCTTTTGCGGGTGTTGAACCCGGTGTCGATCACCGTCCAGCCATCGCCG
>NZ_LUKH01001017.1:0-1348 GCF_001593695.1 Leisingera sp. F5
GAGGGAGAAACGGCTGGAGTATTCAGCCGTTAAGGACTGCGTCCTCTGATAGGAGGAGGCCGCCATGACCACAGGGCGGAGCTATACGTACAAACTGTTCGCGCGGAATGACTTCAGTGCATTCTGGGCGCTATTCACGGACAACCTGATCAACCTGATCGTGCTATCCGGCATCTGTCAGTTTGTCTTCAACATGCCGGCGGACATCGTGTTCGGCCGCATCGTGCCCGGCGCCGCAGTGGCGATCCTGGCAGGTGTCGCGGTTTACACCTGGCTGGCCAAACATACCGCCGAGAAAGAAGGGCGCGACGTGACCGCGCTGCCTTATGGCATCTCGACCCCGGTGATGTTTGTTTACCTGTTCGGGGTGATCGGGCCGATCTACTGGTCGACCAATGACGCGATGCTGGCCTGGCAGGTGGGCATTGGCGCGGGCTTCATGGGCGGTATCGTCGCTGGCCTTGGTGCCATCGTCGGCCCCTGGCTGAAGCGGGTGACCCCGCGTGCCGGTATGCTGGGCACGCTGTGCGGCATTGCGCTAGTGTTCATCGGCACCGTGCCGCTGGCGACGATATTCGAGGATCCGTTCATCGGTTTTGCCTCGATGATCATCATCCTGTGGGGCCTGGTGGGCCGTCACCGGTTGCCGTTCAACATCCCCGCCGGTCTGCTGGCGCTGATTGTGGGCACCGTTGTGGCGCTTGGCATGGGCAAGGCTTCGGTCTCGTTCGAGGGTGTGGGCGTTTACCTGCCGGTCCCCTATTTCGGTGACCTGATTGCCGGTATCCAGCATCTGTTTGCCAACCCGGAGCTGTTCCTGGTGCTGGTGCCGGTGCAGATCTACAACTTCATCGAGACCATGAACAACGTCGAAAGCGCCGAAGCCGCGGGTGACCATTACCCGGTCGGCCTGTGCCAGGTGACCGACGGCGTCGGCACCATGATCGGCGCCGTGTTCGGCTCGCCGTTCCCGACCACCGCCTATATCGGCCATCCGGCCTATAAACGCATGGGCGCGCGCTCGGGCTATATCATCGGCGTTGGCCTGGTGATCCCCTTTGCCGCCTTCTTTGGCCTTCTCGCGTTCCTCAACAACCTGATCCCCGTGGCGGCTGCCGCGCCGGTTCTGGTTTTTGTGGCGCTCAGCCTGGTGACCAACACCGCGCATTCGGTGAAGACCGACCATATCGCCGCTGTCACCATCGCGATGATGCCGCATGTCTCTGCCTTCCTGGTGGTGAAATGGGGCGCATTGGCCGGAGCTTTGGGCGCATTGGGTGCGACCGGCATGGCGCAGCTGGGCGATGCTGAGCTGACCGCTGCGCTGCTGCAGCAGGGTGCGCATTAC
>NZ_LUKH01001018.1:0-1348 GCF_001593695.1 Leisingera sp. F5
TCCCGCTGGGCCATTTCGTCTTCAACAACAAGAACAGTGGGCTGTTCGGCAGCCATTGGTCAGATCTCCTGGGGCGTGGTAGACGTGGTGTCGGCTTTTTTGCGGTCATCTTCCGGTTTTTCACCGGTCACCAGATAGATCACCTGTTCAGCGATCGAGGTCACGTGATCGCCCATGCGTTCGGTGTTTTTTGCGATGAAATGCAAGTGCATGCAGGCCGAAATGTTGCGCGGGTCTTCCATCATATGGGTCAGGAATTCGCGGAACAGGGCGTTGTACATCTGGTCAACATCGCGGTCGCGTTCGATCACGTCACGGGCCAGTTCCACATCGCGCTGGATGTAGGAATCCAGTGCATCCTTCAGCATCCGCTCGACCTCGCGCGCCATCCGGCGCAGCGCGGCGGCGCCTTCGCTGGTATTGGGACCCTGGGCCAGGACCGTGGTGCGCTTGGCCATGTTTTTTGCATAGTCGCCAATGCGTTCCAGATTGCCGGCGATCTTCATCACCGACAGCACCAGGCGCAGATCCGAGGCTGCGGGTGCGCGCAGGGCAATCAGACGGGCGGTTTCTTCGTTGATCAGCTCTTCCAGCCCATCAATAGCCTTGTCGCCCTGACGCACGGCCAGCGCCAGTTCCTCGTCGCGGGTCTCCAAGGCCTGAGCGGCTTCGCGGATTGCGTCCTCGACCAGACCGCCCATTTTCATGATCCGGGCCTGAATAGCCTCTAGGTCGCGGTCAAAGGCCGATGCAATATGCTGTTCTACCATGTTGATATTCCTATAGATCAGCCGATCCGGCCGGTGATGTAGCTTTCGGTGCGGGCGTCTTCGGGGTTGGTGAAGATCTGACCGGTGGGGCCGAATTCCACAAGGTTTCCGAGGTGGAAAAAGGCGGTTTTCTGGCTGACACGCGCGGCCTGCTGCATCGAGTGGGTGACGATCACCACCGAATAGCGGCTGCGCAGCTCGTCGATCAGTTCCTCCACCTGGGCGGTGGCGATGGGGTCGAGCGCCGAGCAAGGTTCGTCCATCAGCAGAACCTCGGGTTCAGTGGCCACAGCACGAGCGATGCACAGGCGCTGCTGCTGGCCACCCGAAAGCCCGGTGCCGGGCGCGTCCAGGCGGTCTTTCACCTCGTCCCAGATCGCACCGCGGCGCAGGGATTTCTCAACAATCTCATCCAGTTCCGCCTTGTTCCTCGCCAATCCATGGATGCGCGGGCCATAGGCCACGTTGTCATAGATCGACTTGGGGAACGGGTTCGGCTTTTGAAACACCATGCCAACCTTGGCGCGCAGCTGCACCGGATCGACACGGCGGTCATAGATGTCCTCGCCGTCCAGCAG
>NZ_LUKH01001019.1:0-1347 GCF_001593695.1 Leisingera sp. F5
GACGGATCGAGAACATCCTGGTTGAACCTCAGCGCAAGGCGCGGGTTGTGGTGGATCAGCGTTCCGGTACGATCGTGATGGGCAGCGATGTACGGATTTCCCGTGTTGCTGTGGCTCAAGGAAACCTCACTTTGCGGATCGAAGAGACACCGTTGGTGGTGCAACCCAATCCCTTCGCAAATGGCGAAACGGTTGTTGTTCCGCGCACAGGTGCAGCTATTGAGGAAGAAGAGGGCGTCCAACTTGCCGAAGTGCCGGAGACGACTTCGCTGTCCGAAGTCGTGGCAGGTTTGAATGCCTTGGGCGTGTCGCCGCGGGACATGATCGATATCCTCAAAAGCCTGAAAGCGGCCGGCGCATTGCATGCAGAATTTGTCGTCCGTTAGGGTAGTTAAAGCAGACTAGTGAAGAGCCCTGGCTTTGCTTGCAACAGCCAGGGCTTTTTTGTGTATCGCGACATGCCGGCGGGACGTAGAATATTTAACAAGCCCCCATAACTGTCGTGCCGGATGCGGCGACGGATCCCGATGCCGTGCCTGGATTTTGAGAATGACACTGGCGGTGTTAGCGATGCGGGACAACGCCTCGCCACAGGCAGCTTCGAAAGCGGTCAGTCCATCGGTAATCCACCCTGAAATCAACGGTGTTCAAGAGTGGAATTCTCCCGGCAAGATCTCTGAGGAGATTTTGAATGAAGAACGGATGATTTAGCGACTCACAGATCTGGGCATCCTGAAGCAGGCAGAGGGCGGTGTACCGGTGTCTGAACTGTGCCGGGGACATGGGATGAGCTATGCAAGTTTCTGCAAGTGACGGGCCAAATTCGGCGGCATGGACGCTTCTTTGATCGCTGAGATGAAAGACATGGGGAACAGAGCCGGCGTCTTAAGAAGATGTATGCCGAGGTGAGCATGCAGAACGAGTTGCAGAAGGAAGCTCTTGAAAAAAAAGCGTTAAGGCCGTCTCATAGGCGAGAGGCGGCCGCGAATGCGGCCGCATAGCATGGGGTCAGTATCGCACTGGCCTGCCGGGCCTTTCAAGTCAGCGAGACCTGCTATCGCTACAGCCCTCAATCGCTACAGCCCTGTCCTGAGTGACGAGAACGAGGAGATTGCCGATTGGCTGAAACGCCTGATCGCAATCAAACGCAGTTGGGGCTTTGGCCTGTGCTTTTTGTATCTGCGCAATGTGCAGGACTACCTTATCCAGACCATTGGCAGGGTTCAGGGGTAATAGCTGCGTACCAGAGCAGTGGCGATCAGGCTCCAGCCATCTGCAACTACAAAAAATGCCAGTTTGAAGGGCAGGGACACGATAGCAGGCGGCACCATCATCATCCCCATGGAC
>NZ_LUKH01001020.1:0-1347 GCF_001593695.1 Leisingera sp. F5
GATCGCTGCCCGGTGCGGTGCTGGCGGGCTTCTTGCTGGGTGTTCTTGAGAGCTTCGCCTCGATGAACGAGATCAAATCGCTGATCCCCGGCATCGACCAGATCATCATCTATGTGGTCGCAATCATCATTCTGCTGACCCGTCCACGGGGCCTGATGGGCCGCAAAGGCGTGATGGAGGACTAAGACATGTTCGGACTGGATAAAAAAGACACCTCTATGCTGATCATCGTCGCCTGCCTGACGCTGTTCGCCCCCTTCATCCTGAACCCCTTCCCCACCGGCAGCGCCATGGCGCAGTTCAACGCAGGCTATCCGGACCTGATGCAGCGCTTTGTGATCTTCGGGATCTTCGCCATCGGATTTAACATCCTGTTTGGCCTCACCGGCTATCTGTCATTCGGCCATGCGGCTTTCCTTGGCGCCGGTTCCTACTCAGCCGTCTGGATGTTCAAGCTGGTCGGCATGAACGTGATCCCGGCGATCCTGCTGTCGGTCATCGTTGCTGGCCTGTTTGCGCTGCTGATCGGCTTTGTATCTTTACGCCGCTCCGGCATCTACTTCTCGATCCTGACACTGGCCTTTGCCCAGATGTCCTTTAACCTTGCCTATTCGGTGCTGACCCCGATCACCAATGGCGAAACTGGCCTGCAGCTGACGCTGGAAGACCCGCGCATCCTGGGTGTCTCTGCCACCGCGGACGGCTCAATCCCGGTGACCAGCCTGTTCGGCCTGGAAATGCGGTCAACGTTTGAGCTGGCAGTCGGCCCCTGGGCCTTTCAGTTCAACGCGGGCTATTACCTGTGCGCGCTAATCCTGCTGGCCGCCTTTTACCTCTCGATCCGCATCTTCCGCTCGCCCTTTGGCATGATGCTGCGGGCGGTGAAATCGAACCAGCAGCGGATGAACTACACCGGCCTGAACACCCGGCCCTATACCCTGGCGGCCTTTGTGATCTCCGGCATGTATGCCGGTCTGGCTGGCGGCCTGATGGCCTCGATGGACCCCTTGGCAGGCGCTGAGCGGATGCAGTGGACAGCCTCGGGCGAGGTCGTCCTGATGACCATCCTCGGCGGTGCGGGCACGCTGATCGGCCCGGTGCTGGGCGCAGGCTTCATCAAGTACTTCGAGAACATTTTCTCGAAAATCAACGACAACGTGCTGCACAGCTGGTTCAGCTTTATGCCCGACGGGATGGAGGATGCCCTTGTCTTTCTGGTCCACCCCTTCATCGGCAAAGGCTGGCATCTGACCCTGGGTATCCTGTTCATGCTGGTGGTGATCTTCCTGCCCGGCGGGCTGGTTGAGGGCGGCCAGCGGGTCAAAGGCTGGCTCAGCCGCCGCAAGG
>NZ_LUKH01001021.1:0-1347 GCF_001593695.1 Leisingera sp. F5
GTCTTTGCCGCGGTAGGGCTCCACATATTGCAGCGCCATATCCCAGGGGAAGAAAATCCAGGTGTCCTGGCTGACTTCGGTGATGAAGGTGTCCACCATGGGCCGCCCCTTGGGCTTGGCATAGACGGTGGCAAAATGCGCCTTGGGGTACAGCTGGCGCACCAGATCCAGGGTTTTGCCGCTGTCGACCAGATCGTCGATGATCAGGATGCCTTCGCCATCCCCCATCAGATCGGCATCCGGTGCCTTCAGCACTTCGGCTTCGCCTTGGGATTGATGGTGGTAGGACCGCACCGAGATGGTGTCAACGGTGCGGATGTCCAGCTCGCGGCTGACAATCATCGCCGGCGCCATGCCGCCGCGGGTGATCGCCACCACGGCGCGCCAGGCGCCATTGTCAGGGCCTTGCCCGTCCAGCCGCCAGGCCAGGGCACGGCTGTCGCGGTGGATCTGGTCCCAGCTGATGTGAAAGCCTTTTTCGTGCGGCAGACGATCGGTCATGTTACTTGCTCCCCGCGAAGTCGCGTCAGCTTGCAGAAACCCAGGATGCCCCTGGGTTTCTCTCTGTATTCAGTTACTTGGAGATATCCGGCGCATCCACCGCCTTCATGCCCACCACGTGATAGCCGGCATCCACATGCAGGTTCTCTCCGGTCACGCCCGAGCTGAGATCGGACAGCAGATAAAGCGCGGATTTGCCGACGTCATCAATGGTCACGTTGCGGCGCAGCGGCGAATTGTATTCGTTCCACTTCATAATGTAGCGGAAATCACCGATGCCGGAGGCGGCCAGGGTCTTGATCGGGCCGGCCGAGATCGCGTTGACGCGGATACCGTCTTTGCCCAGATCCTCGGCCAGGTATTTGACCGACGCTTCCAGCGCTGCCTTGGCCACACCCATCACATTATAATGCGGCATCACCTGCTCGGCACCGTAATAGGTCAGGGTCAGCAGCGAGCCGCCGTCACTCATCATCTTCTCGGCGCGGTTTGCCACCGCGGTGAACGAGAAGACCGAGATGTCCATGGTCATTTGGAAATTGCTGCGGCTGGTGTCGACATAGCGGCCGCGCAATTCGTTCTTGTCGGAAAAGCCGATGGCGTGGACAACAAAGTCCAGCTTGCCCCATTTGGCTTCCAGCCCGGCAAACAGGGCATCAATCGACGCCTCGTCCGAGACGTCGCACGGCAGCACGATATCGCTGCCCAGCTGCGCTGCCAGCGGGTCGACCCGCTTTTTCAGTGCGTCGCCCTGATAAGAAAAGGCAAGCTCGGCGCCGGCATCGGCGCAGGCCTTGGCAATCCCCCAAGCGATGGATTTATCATTGGCCAGGCCCATGATAAGGC
>NZ_LUKH01001022.1:0-1346 GCF_001593695.1 Leisingera sp. F5
CTCGACCGTCGCGCCTTCGTCCAGGATCCCCTTTGAGGCCGACAGCGCCAGCACCGCGTCGCGGCGCTTGAACACGTCGCGCGGCAGGGTGCCGGTCTTAAGCTTGGTGGACAGTGTCTTGCGGGCACCGGCCCAATCCTCGGCCTGAGCCTGCAGACGTAATAGCGTATCCTGCACTTCCTCATGCTTGGGTCGCAGCGACAGTGCTTTCTCGGCCAACTGGAGGGCTGTCTCCGTGTCGCCTTCGGACAGTTTCTGCTTCATTATCCCACGCACACCGACAAAACGGGTCGGCTGGTTCGACAGCAGCCGTTTATAGGCTTCGGCCGCTTTGCGAGTGTCACCGCTCATCTCCGCAGCCTGTGCCACCAACAGATCAGTCAGATCCGGCTTTTGCAGGTATTTCTCTGCCCGCGCCGCCTTGGCCAGCGCCAGACGCCCCTCACCCGAGGCAAGCGCCATCAGACCATCGGCCAGTGCCTGATAGCCTTTGCGCTCGCGCCCCTTGTCCCAATACCGTGACAAGGCGGTTTCATCACCATTCAAAAAATGCAGGGTGGCAACCAGAAGCGACAGCAGCTTGAGGAACAGCCAGACTCCAAAGACCAGTACGCCCAGCGCTATCACCGATTGCAGCGCACCCAGAGTATATTCAGTGCCGGCTACGGTGATCTGCACCCCGCCGGCGGTTTCCATCAGCAGGCCTCCGCCAAATGCCAGAAGCGCGATAATCGCGACGAAAACGAGGATCTTTAACAACGACCAGAGCATGGCGGCTTCCTTATTTGGCTTGCAGGCTTTGGGCCAGATCAGCGGCGGCAGTCACAGCTGCCAACCGCGCGTTTGCCGCGGCTTCCCAGCTGGACAGGGCAGCGCGGGCAGAGCCGGGCAGGGCAGAAAGTTCTGACAATGCTTCCTGCAGCTTCCCCCCGGCCACAGCCGCTTCGGCACGGGACAAGACCGCATCCGTATCGTCCCCTTCGCGAGGGGTGACAGAGCGGGCACCCAGATGGCGATTCACGTAATCGAGCAGGCCGCTGCCCTCCTTAGTGTCTTCCCGGGCTGAGGCCAGCGCCTCGCGGGCAGCCGGGGTAAACCCGTCCCGCAAGGCAGAAAGCGAGGCTATTCCGCTCTCCGCAGGACCGGACAAGGCTTCCGGAACATCAACACCGAGGGCCGCAAGCTCCTGCACACTGGCCGCATAGCTGTTACCGGTGTCCAAGGCAGAACGCAGCTGCGCCAGCTGCGTCTGAGCGCTGGCAATCCGTGCGGCCTCGGCACTCGCCGCGTCCATCGCCTGGGCGTCTGCCAGCATCTGTTCGACTTCGGAACGCTGCGCCGCAAGG
>NZ_LUKH01001023.1:0-1345 GCF_001593695.1 Leisingera sp. F5
GTCCAGCGTCTCGTTGTAACGAGCATAAGGCACGCATTCGCCCCAGCCTGTAACGCCCTCCTTCTCCACCTTGACGGTCAGCACCTTCGCTTCGGTGCGCGAGCCGCGCGAGATGGTAAAGACCTGCGCCAGTTTAAAGACGTCAGAAGTGACGGTAATGTTCATGAAGCAGCCCTTTCCACCGGTTCTCCGCAACTGGCGGCTAACCTCAGCCGGACGCCCGGAAAATCCGGCTCCGGCGCTTTCATCTTTTCAAAAATACTCCCGCCGGAGGCTCCTGCCCGCAAAGCAAGCACCTCCGGCGGGGCTGTTAGATCAGACTACAGCCAGCGCGTCCACCAGGCGGCCGGCACCGTGACGGTACGGGTCGACGGCGGGCAGGCCCATCCGCTCTTCAACTTCCGCCAGATACTTGACCGCCTCATCCTCGGACAGGTGCTGCGTGTTCACCGAGACACCGACAACTTTGCAAGCCGGGTTGGCGCGCTGCGCCAACGGCAGGGCCACGGCTTTCAGCTCTTCCAGGCTCGGCACGTCATAATCCGGCAAGCCGCGCATATGGGTGCGGGTCGGCTCATGGCACAGGATCAGCGCATCCGGCTGGCCGCCGTGCACCAGCGCCATGGTGACACCCGAGTAGGACACGTGGAACAACGAGCCCTGGCCTTCGATCAGGTCCCAGTGGTCATCGTCGTTGTCCGGGGTCAGGTATTCGATCGAACCTGCCATGAAGTCGGCAATGACCGCGTCCAACGGCACGCCGTGGCCGGTGATCAGGATGCCGGTCTGGCCAGTGGCGCGGAAGGTCGATTTCATGCCACGCTGCTGCATCTCGGCATCCATCGCCAAGGCGGTGTACATCTTGCCGACCGAACAGTCGGTGCCGACAGCCAGGCAACGCTTGCCTTTGCGCTTCACACCATTGGCAATCGGGTAGCCGACAGTGGGAACGCGCACATCATGCAGGGTTCCGCCGTGGGTCTGGGCTGCCGCCACCAGGTCGCCCTCGTCACGCAGCAGATTGTGCAGGCCCGAAGCGATGTCATAGCCCATTTCCAGCGCCGCGATCAGCACCTCTTTCCATGCGGGCGAAATCACGCCGCCGCGGTTGGCCACGCCGATCACCAGCGTCTTGGCACCGGCTTCCTTGGCTTCCGCCAGGCTCATTTCGGTCAGGCCCAGGTCGGCGCCGCAGCCCGGCAGGCGGATCTGGCCGACGGCGTGGTCCGGTCGCCAGTCGCGGATGCCGATGGCAACCTTGGCGGCCAGCATGTCAGGCGCGTCGCCCAGGAACAGCAGATAAGGGGTCTCGATCATCGCGCTCATCCTTCGAGTTAAATTGGTC
>NZ_LUKH01001024.1:0-1344 GCF_001593695.1 Leisingera sp. F5
GCAGCAAGGCAAGGCCGGCGTGAAGCTCAATTTCCTGCAGACCCAGCTCGCCCATGTCGCCAAGATAGGCAATCCGCCGGCCCGCGCCAGGTGTCGCCGCCAGCACCGCCAGCGCTGCCGCCATTGACGTCGGGTTGGCGTTATAGCTGTCATCCAGCAAAGTGACCTCGCCGCCGTCAAGCCGGATCACCTCGCGCACACCGCGGCCCTTGACCGGCGACCACAGGGCAAGGCTCTCCACCGCCTTCGCGGGATCCGCCCCCAAGGCCTCGACACAAGCAATTGCGCCCAGGGCGTTCATCGCGAAATGCGCGCCAAGCGATTGAATGTGAAGCTCGATATCCCGGCCATTCACTGTGGCGCGGGCAACTGTTCCCTCGCCTCTATTGTCAGCTGACAATAGTTTGCAATCTTCGGCGCTTTCGCCGAACCAGCAGGCCGGGACGCCCAGATCAGCCGCAACGCCGCGCAGCACATGGGCCTCGGCGATATCGGCATTCAGCACGGCTACGCCGCCCGGCTCCAGCCCCTGCATGATCGCGGCCTTCTCAAAGGCAATGCCTTCGACACTCTCGAACGCTTCCAGATGCACCGCGGCGACTGTCGTCACCATCGCCACATGCGGGCGCGCCTGTTTCGCCAGCGGCGCGATCTCGCCGGGATGATTCATGCCGATCTCGATGACGGCAAACTCGGTATCGCGCGGCATCCGCGCCAGTGTCAGCGGCACCCCCCAATGGTTGTTGTAGCTGGCCACAGCCGCATGGGTGCGGCCCTGATCGGACAGCATCCGCGCCAGCATTTCCTTGGTCGAGGTTTTACCGACCGAGCCTGTCACCGCAACGACCTTGGCCCCGGTGCGGGCACGGGACGCCCGGCCAAGGGCCTCAAGCCCGGCTTGCACGTCGTCCACGATCAGCAGCGGCGCATCGGCGGCAACCCCTTCGGGAATGCGGGAGACCAGCGCAGCGCCCGCTCCCTTCGCCAAAGCCTGGGCCACGAAATCATGACCGTCGCGCGCGGCCTTCAGGGCCACGAACATATCACCCGGCTCAATGGTGCGGGTGTCGATCGACAGGCTGGTGACAGCCCAATTCCCCTGCGCCTGCCCGCCGGTGGCTGCAGCGGCCTCGGTTGCGGTCCAAAGCGTCATGCCAGCCTCCCGTCCAGTGCGGCTGCAGCAATGCTGGCCTGCTCCACATCGTCAAACGGCAGAACCTGATCGCCCACGGTCTGGCCGGTCTCATGCCCCTTGCCGCAGACAATCAGCGCATCGCCCGCCTGCAGCATGTCGGCGCCGCGCAGGATCGCCTCGGCGCGGTCGCCGACCTCGATGCAATCGGG
>NZ_LUKH01001025.1:0-1344 GCF_001593695.1 Leisingera sp. F5
GGCGTTGATTCCCGGGGACCTGTATGTACAGGTGGGCGCCAGGTAAACGGACCAGGGTCCGAACAGAGCCAGCTCCCGTGGAATTGCTTAAGGCCACTGGAATGCTGCCTGTCACAAGAAGGGCAGAACCCGCCAAACCCGTAAGTAGTCCGACTTGGGTTCTGTTACAAGGGGAACGCAGCACAGGCACGTCAATTCCGGTCAAAACCGCAGGATTGCAATCTGTTCCCTTATTGTTCACATTCTCCCGCATGATGGACGATCTGCAGCCCGGACAGAAACTCGCCCGCGGGGTGTCGCGCTATCTGCGCTCGCTGGGCTATGCGCCGCTGGAGGAATTTGTGCCGGTCCGCGGGCTGCGCGTCGATGTGATGGCGCTGGGGCCGAAGGGGGATCTGTGGGTGATTGAGTGCAAATCCAGCCGCGCCGATTTTCAGTCCGACAGCAAATGGGCGGGCTATCTGGAATGGTGCGACCGCTATTTCTGGGCGGTGGATACGGAGTTTCCAACCGAGCTGCTGCCGGACGGCACCGGGCTGATCATTGCCGACCCTTATGATGCCGAGATTATCCGCATGGCGCCGGAGGACAAGATGGCACCAGCACGCCGCAAGAAGCTGATTCAGAAGTTTGCCATGGATTCTGCCCGCCGCCTGCAATCCTTGCGCGATCCGCGCCCTGGCTTGGATGGGGTGCTGCTGGATGGGGCAGGGGGCGACGCGCCGGAAGCCTGACCGCGGGCGGGGAGGCTCCCGCGCCTGCAGGTGCCCCGGCTGCGCCGCGCCCCCTTGGCCGCCTTGGGCCCGGCAGCGCGCCTGCGGCGCGCTGCGCACGCTTGTGGCGCTGTCTTGGCAGGCCATTGCGTTCAGTGCAGAGAGGCGGGTGCGGAGTGCCGGAACGACTGCGTTACTTGACGCTGCGCGCCGCTTGCGCAGCGGCGCGGATCTCTTCTGCGATCTCCTCGGCTTCTTCCGGGTCAAAGTCCATCGGGATTTCAACGCTGCCGGTATCAATGAAAATCCGCACCATGCCCTGATCGGTCGGACCGATTTGCATGTTTGCCTCAATGTCGCGTTCGGTGTTGATACTCATTGCACACTCCAATGCCGGTCAGCGGATTGCAGCCGGTGCTAGCCCGCGGCAGGCTGAAACGCAAGCCGGCTTTGCGCTATGCTGTTTGCATGATGGATGTGACCCTGCGCCGATTCGCCCCAACCGACATGCAATGGCTGGCGGCCCGCCACCAGGATCTTTACGCCCGTGAAGCGGGGTTTGATGAAACCTTTGGTCCGCTGGTCTCCGATATCCTGCACAGTTTCTGCGCGGGCCACGATCCCGCCTGTG
>NZ_LUKH01001026.1:0-1343 GCF_001593695.1 Leisingera sp. F5
TTGCTGATGAAGGATCTGGGCTGCAGTTCCAATGCCGCCCGCATCTGCCAGCTGTACAAGACCGACGACCTCTCCTTTAAGCGCAATTTCAAAACGGTGAACGGCCTGCGCCAGGGGCTGGGCTTTCTATGGCGCAACACTGCGGGCGGCGCCGCGGTCTGGACCCGGCTGAAGACCCTGAAACAGGTGCTGGCAAAGACCAGCGGCCTTGCCGCAGAGCTGATCGACACCCGCTGCAACCGGGGCGCGGCAATTGCCCGGCAGATGCGGTTTTCCGAAGCTGTGGCCGAGGGCATCGCCTGCCTGGATGAGCATTGGGATGGCGGCGGCCTGCCGAAGGGCCTGACAGGCGATTCAATCCCGCTGTTTTCGCGGATTGCGCTGATGGCGCAGGTGGTAGATGTCTTTGCCGCCGAGCGGGGGATTGAGGGCGCCGCAGCTGAGCTGGAGCGGCGCGCGGGCACATGGTTCGATCCGGAGCTGGTGCCGGTCTTCACCTCGGTGATCCGCCGTCCGCGCTTTTTGCCGGACCTGCGGGATCCCGGGCTGGAAGCAGAAGTGCTTGCCACCCCGCAGGCCCGGCACATTCACCCGGTGGATGAGGATTACCTGGATAAAATCAGCGAAGCGTTCTCATTGGTGATCGACGCCAAGAGTCCCTTTACCCACGGCCATTCCCGGCGGGTTGCGCGCTATACCGCCATGATCTGCGATCAGCTGGGCTATACCCCGGCGCGACGGCGCTGGATGGTGCGGGGGGCGCTGCTGCACGACATTGGCAAGCTGGGGATCCCGAACGCCATTCTCGACAAGCCGGGCAAGATGACCGAGGCGGAAACTGCCAGGATGAAACAGCATCCAGTGCTGGGCCATCAGGTGCTGAGCCGGATTTTCGCTTTCCGCGAGCTGGCGGATGTGAGCGCTGCCCATCACGAGCGGCTGGATGGCAAAGGGTACCCATTTGGTCTGGACGCCGGGCAGCTGAGCCAAGAGATGCGGATTTTGGCGGTGGCCGATATCTTTGACGCGCTGACCGCAGACCGCCCCTATCGCGCAGCACTGCCGCTGGATGAGACCTATGCAATCATGGACAAGCTGTCGGGATCTGGAATTGATCCGGACTGCTATGCCGCGCTGCAGGATGCGGTTACTGCCAGCGGCTGGCCCTCGGGCCAGGACAGGCTGCTGCAGGACAGCGGATGGGTGGCAACGGATCCTGCAGAAACCGCTTGAGCCTGACAGGGTCAGCCCCCATATCTGAAGCATGCTGCGCCTATTGCCCATTCTGCTGGCCGTCGCCTATGGCCTTGTGATGTACCGGATTTCGATCTGGCGCACCCACC
>NZ_LUKH01001027.1:0-1343 GCF_001593695.1 Leisingera sp. F5
GGCAGGGGATCTGGAGCTATGATGACGAGGCGTCCTAGCCGGCAACCTCGCGGCATTGCTCCTGAACCAGCGATGTATCCAGCCAGCCGCCGCTGGTAGCTTGCCAATCCGGGCCGGAGGTTGTGACATAGGTCCAGCTGCCAACCGGGATGTGCGAATAGCTGACATAATCCCCGGCAACGATCTGACCGACCAGCGGTGCATCCGGGCGGTGTCCAGCCCGCAGGCCGGTCACCGGACCCAGCCAGCCCAGGCAGGCGCTTTCGAATTCATCCCGCACAGGCAAGTCCCACAGCTGGTATCTGAGGAACAGATCGTCCAGATCCAGATAGGTCTGATTGTTGTTCACCCGGCAGCCAAACCGTGCCTCCATTTCCTTGACCAGTGCCACCATCCGTTCAGAATGCGGCGGCAGGGATACGGATTTTCCTATGCAATCGCCGTTGTTGAACACCGCCCGGCCCAGCGGAGAGCCGAAACAATACCCGGCCCGGTCGATAACAGCGTTCCTGGTGAACCAAAGGTCGTGGCAGGCATCGCTGGCCAGTACCGGGGACGCCAGCAGGCACAGCGCGGCAGCAAAAGATTTCATGGCAATCGTTCCTGACGAATAAAAACGGCGGCTGAGGGCTATTCTAGCACACAACCGCCGAATTCGCGTTATCTCAGGAATGGTTCCGCCTTCATGGTGTCAGCAAGGGGGGCGCCAAGCCGCCTGAGGATGGTGGGAGCCAGCTGGCGCTGGTCGATCACCTCGCCATGGTCGGGGCCGTCTGCCTCGCCGAAGTAATAGAGCGCGGTTTCCTGCTGCAGCGGCCCGCGGCCGCCATGATGGCCGCGTTCGTCCTGGCCGTGGTCGGCGGTCACGATGACCTCATACCCCAGTTGGCGCCAGCGCGTGATGAAAGGGGCCAACATTTCGTCCATGACGAAACAGGCGTGATCCATTTCCTGACAGTCGTGGAAATAGCGGTGCCCCATGCTGTCCAGTGTACAGGTGTGCAGAATGCCGTAGTCCAGACCAAAGCGCAGACACAGGTTGGTCAGCGTGCCGAACAGATCCACGTCTGACGGGGTCATCTGGTTATCATGGCCATAACCGGTCATGGTGTGGAACCGGCCGTGGTTGATGGTCGTATTGTCAGGCTCGTCATATTCGATGTCACGGACATAATCGAACGGATGGCGGTTGAAGAACTGTGACCAGAAGCTGTGGGTTACGGCCCCGGTGACGCCGCCGACTTCGCGCACCTGGCTAAAGATATCTTTGTGGCTCAGCTTGAACACATTGCCGTTGCCGGTGCAGCCATGTTCCGCCGGCGCCACGCCCGTATGGATTGAGG
>NZ_LUKH01001028.1:0-1343 GCF_001593695.1 Leisingera sp. F5
GCCCGCCGAGGATCAAAGCCAAAGCTGCAAACAGCTGCGGCGGCAGTGTCTCCCCCAGCAGGGCAGCGCCAAAGATCACCGACCAGACCGGCACCTGATAGTTCACGGTGGACAGGAATGCAGGCCCGGCGCTGCGGGCGACCTGGACCAGCAGCACCTGCGCCAGCGCGGTGGGCAGCAGGCCGAGGTAGATGACGGCGCCCAGCGGCAGCGCGGCGGGCAGTTCCGGCACGCCTTCGGCCCAGAGGGCTGCCGGGGTCATCATAGCAGCACCGCACAGCAGCGCTGCGGCAGAGAGCGACAGCATGTTCACTTGCGGGCAAAGCCGGGTGATGATCGAACCGATAGCATAACACAGCGAGGCGCCAAGACAGGCCAGGCGCGCAAGCGATTCAAAATCGCTGCCGGCAGAGCGGAAGGCGTCGAGGCCGATCAGCACCACAACACCGGCAAAGCCGATCAGAAAGCTGAGGGTGCGGCGCAGGGTCATATGCTCGCCCGGCACCAGCACATGCGCCAGCGGCAGCACAAACAGCGGCACGACTGCCATGCAAACTCCGGCAAAACCGCTGGCCACGTAAGTTTGCCCCCAACTCAGCAGTGTGAAGGGCAGGGCGTTGGAGAAGAACCCCATGCCAATGGCACAGGCCCAGATGATCCGGCCTTCGCGGCTGAGCAGGGAGGGCAATCCGATCCCCATCGCAGAAATCACCGCCAGCAGGCATAGCGCGCCAATTGAAATCCGCAATGCGGCGATGGTCATCGGCGAAAAGCCCCGCAGCGCCAGCGACACGGCCATGAAGGAGGCACCCCAGATCACACCGAGGAACAAGAGCTTGGCCCAATTGGCGGCACCGGGAGAGTCTGGCATCGGAAAATCTCAGTCAATTCAAATGAATAGGGCGCTCCATAGTGGAACGCCCTGCAGAGGAATCTGGCTGCGGATATTCCCGCGGGCGCCTTAGTTTTTCTCTTTGTCGACCATCTTGCCGGCCGAGATCCAGGGCATCATGCCACGCAGCTTGGCGCCGGTTGCCTCGATCGCGTGCTCGTCGTTGGCACGGCGGGACGCTTTGATGGTCGGCTGGCCAATCGCGTTCTCCAGCATGAAGTCGCGCACGAACTTGCCCTGCTGG
Source organism: Leisingera sp. F5 (assembly GCF_001593695.1). Classification (NCBI taxonomy): domain Bacteria; kingdom Pseudomonadati; phylum Pseudomonadota; class Alphaproteobacteria; order Rhodobacterales; family Roseobacteraceae; genus Leisingera; species Leisingera sp. F5. The sequence continues at coordinate 1,137 of NZ_LUKH01001028.1, forward strand.
ATGTCGTTCAGGACTTCCTTCATGCGGGCTTTGGTTTCGTCATACTTCAGGATCCGCGGGCCGGTGACGTACTGGCCGTACTCGGCAGTGTTGGAGATCGAGTAGTCCATGTTGGCGATGCCGCCTTCATAGATCAGGTCAACGATCAGCTTCACTTCGTGCAGGCACTCGAAATAGGCCATTTCCGGGGCGTAGCCGGCTTCGACC
>NZ_LUKH01001029.1:0-1342 GCF_001593695.1 Leisingera sp. F5
AAGCCAGTGCGCTCACCGCCGACTTGCCAGACATCGCGCTGGTGTTGTCGGATATCAAACTGGAGGGGACTGCCACCGGCATCGACTTGGCCACCCGGCTTGACGGCTCAAACCTGCCTTGCATCCTGATGACGTCCCTTCCCGTCAGCGACCCGTTGTTCCGCAAGGCCTTGAAATGCGGGCCGGTTTTGCGCAAACCATTCACCACGCATCAACTGTCCGCGCTGATCAAACCGGAGCCCGCCGCATGACATCGCCCTTGGTCACCATCCTGGATGACGAGCCGGAAATCCGCCGGATCCTGACCAGCACACTGGAGGACGCAGGCTTCCGTACCCAAAGCTTCGCGCGCGCGCGCGAATTCGAGGCGGCTCTGAACCGGATGGCACCCGATGTCTGCCTGGTTGATCTGTCGCTGCCCGATACTGACGGGCTGGCGTTGGTGCACCGGCTTGCACTGGAACAAGGCGCGGCGGTCATCATCATCTCCGGCCGTGCCCAGGTGCAGGACCGGGTGACGGGGCTGGAGCTGGGAGCTGATGATTACATCACCAAACCGTTTGATCCGGCCGAAGTTGTCGCCCGGGTCCGCGCCCGCCTGCGCAGCGCCCCCCGCACAGCGGCCCCTGCCAGCGATACCGCCCGGTTCTCCGGCTGGACCGCACATTTCGACCGCTATTTGCTGGAAGATGAAACAGGCAGCGAAACCCCGTTTTCCCATGCCGAGGGCGAAGTTCTGCGGTTATTCCTCGACAGCCCCAAGCGGCTGATCTCCCGCGCCCAGATGCAAGAGGCACTTGGCGGTGCGGCTGGAGAGAGCTTTGACCGGGCAATGGATGTGCGCGTCTCCCGCCTGCGCACTAAGTTGCGCGAAGACCCCAAGAATCCACGTCTGATCAAGACGATCTATGGCGCGGGCTACATCTTCTTGGGCGATGTGGACTGGGGCTGACCCTGTTCCGGGACAAAACCAACTTTCCCGCAGGACGCTCTTTCTTCCAGACAAGAAGAGCGAAAGAAAAAGCAGCTGCAGTATTTTGTCGGCCTTGTCCATTCTGGCCAAGCTGGTGTTCGCCGCGGCGGCGCTGTCTTCCGCGCTCTGAGGTCTCACTTTTGTCAGCGCAGCATAGAGATTCTTGCCGCGGCGAATCGCTTAGCATAGAATCAATCCATGGCCACCTGTCTGCTCTACCGCCAAGCCCCTTCGCGCCCGTCCCGGTTCTACCGGATTGAGCTGGCGATGAACCTGTTTTCCGAGGTCTCCGTGCTGCGCGAATGGGGCATAGCCGGCGGCAACGGGCAAAGCGTCATCAACATCTACGGTAATCTGCGCGAGGCTTCC
>NZ_LUKH01001030.1:0-1342 GCF_001593695.1 Leisingera sp. F5
GGCTAATCCTGCTGTTCATCTATTTGCGCCAGGGGGGCTGATCACATGGTGGTCTTGAACAAGATTTACACCCGTACCGGAGACAAGGGTGACACTGCCATGGGCAATGGCACCCGTGTCGCAAAACATTCGGCTCGCGTATCTGCCTATGGTACAACCGATGAATTGAACGCCTTTGTCGGCGTTGCCCGTTTGGACGCCACCGGGGAAACCGATACCGCGCTGGCCCGCATCCAGAATGACCTGTTCGATTTGGGCGCGGACCTGTGCCGTCCCGACATGGAACAGGATGCGACCGCCGAATACCCACCGCTGCGCATGGTCACGGCACAGGTCGAACGGTTGGAAGCCGAAATTGACATCATGAATGCAGATCTCAAACCCTTGCGCAGCTTTATCCTGCCGGGGGGATCACGGCTGGCGGCCCAATTGCACGTCTGCCGAACTGTTGCCCGCCGGGCCGAACGTCTGGCGACCGAATTGTCGACGGTCGAACAGATCAACCCGGCCGCCGTCAAATACCTCAATCGGTTGAGCGACTGGTTTTTTGTTGCCGCACGTGTCGCCAATGACAACGGCACGGCCGATGTGTTGTGGGTTCCCGGCGCAAACCGCTGACCCCGCATCCATACGACGATTTGCGACACCGGCCACCCCTATCGGGTGGTCGCATTCATTTTCATTGATTCCCGCGACCCCGGCTCCCGCCGCCGCGTCGAAAAACGAGCACTGCGCAACATTCTTGCAAAGAATCTGACGCAAAACACCAAACGCGACGTCGGTGTGCTAAAACGTGACGATTTTGCCCTGTTATGGTGGGGGCGGCTTCTGTATCAACACCGCGAGAGCATGGAGGGGAGTCGCCGCTGGCGGCTGCCATACTAAGGAGAGAACGCAGAAATGAAGGTACTCGTGCCTGTCAAGCGCGTGATTGACTATAACGTTAAGGTCCGCGTGAAGGCGGACGGCAGCGGTGTCGATCTCGCCAACGTGAAAATGTCGATGAACCCATTCGACGAAATCGCGGTGGAAGAAGCTATCCGTCTGAAAGAAGCAGGCAAGGCCGATGAGGTCATTGCAGTTTCGATCGGCGTGAAGCAAGCTCAGGAAACTCTGCGCACGGCTCTGGCCATGGGTGCAGACCGCGCGATCCTGGTGATTGCAGCGGATGATGTGCACACCGACATCGAGCCTCTGGCCGTTGCCAAGATCCTGGCAAAAGTTGTCGAAGAAGAGCAGCCCGGTGTTGTTCTGTGCGGCAAACAGGCGATCGACAACGACATGAACGCCACCGGTCAGATGCTGTCGGCGCTGCTGGGTTGGTCCCAGGGCACCTTTGCCT
>NZ_LUKH01001031.1:0-1339 GCF_001593695.1 Leisingera sp. F5
TCCGGAGCGCAACCCGCTGCGCCTGACCATCTTCCTTTTTCCGGCGCCCGGAGCCTTTCATGCCCCTTTCCCGCACCCAAGCCACCTTTGTCTCGCCCATCGTCGAATCGCGCCGCTGGGTGGCCGGAGTAGAATTTCCGCCAGAGCGCCCGCTGCTGAACGTCAGCCAGGCCGCGCCGGCAGAGGCACCGCCCCAAGGTCTGCGCCAGGCACTTGCGGATGCTGCCCTGAACGATGCCGAGGCGCATCTCTACGGACCCGTCCTCGGCAGTGACCCGCTACGGCAGGCGCTGGCCATTCAGATCTCCGGTCATTACCGGGGTGATGTGCAAGCGGAACAGATTGGCATTACCTCCGGCTGCAATCAGGCCTTTGCAGCTGCGATTGCTGCGCTGTGCGGCGAGGGCGACGAGGTGATCATACCCGTCCCGTGGTATTTCAATCACAAGATGTGGCTGGACATGGCCGGCGTCACCGCCGCGCCGCTGCCGGTTGGCGACGGCATGCTGCCGGACCTGGCCGCTGCTGAGGCGCTGATCACCCCCCGCACCCGTGCCATCGTGCTGGTCACCCCGAACAATCCCTGCGGTGTGGAGTACCCTTCCGAGCTGGTGCAGGCCTTCTTTGATCTGGCCCGCAACCGCGGCCTGGCGCTGATCGTGGACGAAACCTACCGCGACTTCGACAGCCGCGAAGGTGCTCCGCACGGGCTGTTCCAGATACCGGATTGGGACAGCACCCTGATCCACCTCTATTCTTTCTCCAAGGCCTACCGGCTGACCGGCCACCGGGTCGGCGCTGTTGCAGCTTCGCCGGACAAGATGTTCGAAATGGAGAAGTTTCTGGACACAGTGACTATCTGCCCTTCGCAGCTGGGCCAGACCGGCGCCCTTTGGGGAATTGAAAACCTGCAGGGCTGGCTGGCCGGCGAACGGCAGGAAATTCTCGACCGCCGCGCGGCAATTGAAGACGGGTTTCCGGTGCTGGCGGAGAAAGGCTGGAAGCTGCTCGGATGCGGCGCCTACTTTGCCTATGTTGAACACCCGTTCGGCCTGCCGTCGGAGGAGATCGCCAAACGGCTGGTGGCGGAGGCTTCCGTCCTGATGCTGCCGGGCTCCATGTTCATGCCCGCAGACGATCCCGTCGGCGCACGCCAGTTCCGCATTGCCTTTGCCAATGTGGACCGGACAGGCATCCGGACGCTGTTTGACCGGCTGGCGGCCTTTAATCCCTGATCACGCAGCAGTTTGATCCGCAACCATCTTGCCCCTCTGCGGGCAGCCGCGTATTCAGTCAGCGGCATTTCCCGCCGCAAGGCGACCCCTTGCACGGCAGAACA
>NZ_LUKH01001032.1:0-1339 GCF_001593695.1 Leisingera sp. F5
GTATGTAGTCTACCCGGCGCATGGGGTGGGACAGATCATCTCGATCGAGGAGCAGGAAGTGGCCGGCTTTGCGCTGGAGCTTTTCGTGATCACCTTTGAGAAAGACAAGATGACCCTGCGGGTGCCGACCAACAAAGCAACCGAAGTGGGCATGCGCTCGCTCAGCTCGCCGGACGTGATTGCCCAGGCGATGAAGACGCTGAAAGGCAAGGCGAAGGTGAAGCGCGCGATGTGGTCGCGCCGCGCCCAGGAATATGAGCAAAAGATCAACTCCGGCGACTTGATCTCAATCGCCGAAGTGGTGCGGGACCTGCACCGCACTGATGACCAGCGCGAGCAAAGCTACTCCGAACGCCAGCTTTATGAAGCAGCGCTTGAGCGTTTGACCCGCGAAGTCGCAGCTGTGTCCGGCAATGACGAAATTGCTGCCGCCAAGCAGGTGGATGAGGTTTTGACCTCCCGCGTTGCCGCGTAAGCATCTGCTGTAAACAGTAATTGAAAGGCCGTGCCCACTAGGGTGCGGCCTTTTTCATGCACTGGTCCGGCTCAGCTGCAGAGTGCGAGAAGCGTAAGCAGGCCGGAAATCTCGGCAATTTGCTGAGATGCTCCCAGAATATCCCCGGTTTGGCCGCCGATCTTAGCCTTGGCCAGCGCCCCCAAACCCAGGGCAGCCACGCCCATGGCCAAGGCCGCGGCCAAGGCCGCAGCGCCAATCAGGGGCAGCGACAGGACAATGGCCAGCAGGGCCGCCAGCACACAGGGCAGGGCGCGGGGGCGGCCCACGGTTTGCGACAGGCCGGCGGCGCGCGCATTGGGCAGGGCCGACATCAGCGCAGGCATCACTGCCCGGCTCAGCATGGCCAACGCCGGCAGGGGCCAGGCACCTGCTGCAGCGATCAGCGCGGCCAAGGCGCTCCAGCGCAGGCCAAAGCCGAGGATCAGGGCAATCACTCCATAAGCGCCAATGCGGCTGTCCTTCATGATCTCCAGCCGCCGGTCCCGGGTGAAGCCGCCCCAAAGGCCGTCTGCGGTATCGGCCAGCCCGTCCTCATGCATGGCGCCGGTTAGCATCACCTGAACCGCCAACGCTAGCCCTGCGGCCACTGCGGCAGGCAGGCCTATGTGCATTGCAAAAGTTACAGCCAGCGCCGCTGGCAGGCTGACGGCAAGCCCGACCAGCGGGAACGCCCAGACCGCCTTGGCCTGCCGCTGGAACGCTTCGGACGGCAGAGGCGGCAGGGGCAGCCGGGTCAGCAGCACCAGCGCCAGCAGGATGTCTTTTGCCTGGATGTCGTTTTTTCGCATTTACGGGCCTATTGCGGGGCTTGCGGCAGTGCCG
>NZ_LUKH01001033.1:0-1338 GCF_001593695.1 Leisingera sp. F5
TGCCCCCAGGACATGGCGTTCTTCAGCTCATAGCCGATGCCGCCCGCGCCAACGAAGCCAAGGATGGCCGAGGCCCGGATATTGATCTCAAACCGCAACAGCGCGTAGCTGACGTAGTTCGGCCCGACCTGCGGGATCACCCCCAGCGTCATCCGCTGCGCCCAGGTGGCGCCGACCGATGACAGACCTTCCACAGGTTTCAATGAGGCGTTTTCGTTCACCTCGGAAAACAGTTTGCCCAGCGCACCAGCGGTGTGGATGGCAATGGCGATCATCGCAGGCACCGGGCCGCCGCCAAGGACAAAGATCAGCACCAGCGCAATGACGATTTCCGGGATCGCGCGGCAAATGTCGCTGATGCGGCGGAACAGCGGGATCAGCGCAGGCCAGGGCGCCATGCCGCGGGTTGCCAAGAGCGACAGCAGGGTGCCGAACACCGCGCCCACCAGCGTTGATGCCGCGGCGATGTTCAGCGTCTCCACCAGTGCCGGAAAGAAGTGCACAGCATGGCCGGGCAGCTGGGCTGCCTTGTCCGCGGCTTCTGCCAGCACTTCAGCGGGGTAATCGAAAATCCGGGTGAACCCATCCGCGAAAGAGCCCGCATTGCGCGCATCCGCGGTGCGGAAACCTGCAACCATCAGCGCCACAAAAATGGCCAGAAGAATGCCGCCGTACAGCCGCTTGCGCTGGGTGTGGGCGGTGTATTGCTGCCGGATATCCTCGATGCCCGGCCGGGCGGCTGTCAGATCTGCCATGTAGGGGTCCTGGTCCTGAAGGGATGGCCGGAGCAAATGCCATCAAGGAAATTGCGGGGTTCCGAGCCAGGCCCGAACCCCCGCAGAGCACAGTATCAAAGGTACGGTACTGAAATTACTGGGATTTCAATTTACGGGCTTCGATAATCACCTCATAAGCGTCATGGCTGATCGGCATCAGGCCCTTTGATTCACCGCCCAGCACATTGTACATGCAATCCGGATCGATTGAGTTCATCGAGGCCAGCAGGCCGGTCATCTTGACCTTCACATCCGCAGGCAATTCGGTACGCAGCACAAACGGGCCTTCCGGGATCGGCGCGGATTTCCAGATCTCGACCAGATCATTCATGTCCACCAGGCCCGCATCCACCGCACGGCGCAGAGCGCCGGAGTTGTAGCCGTCTTCCCATTCGCCAAGCCCATCGGCCCAGCTGACACCGCCAGCAACGTCGCCATTGGCCACGGCAACAATGGTCTGTTCATGCCCGCCAGTGAATTTCACTTCGCCAAAGTAATCGCCAGAGTCCATCGTGGCGCCAGTGACCTGCGGGATTTCGATCGACGGGATCAGATAGCCCGA
>NZ_LUKH01001034.1:0-1338 GCF_001593695.1 Leisingera sp. F5
GCCGTCAGCGGTGTGCTGTTATTGGCTGCCGGGCTGCTGCACGTATTGCGATTGGCACGCTGGTGCGGGCTGGGCAGCCTTGGTGAGCCGCTGCTGTTCATGCTGCATGCGGCCTATGCGCTGGTGCCTGTAGGGCTGATTGCCGCCGCGGCAGTGCCATTTGGCTTGCTCGAACCTGCCGCAGCCGCGCATATCCTGGGTATCGGCGCCGTTGGCGGCATGACATTGGCCGTCATGATGCGCGCCACCATGGGCCACAGCGGCAGGCCGCTGGTTGCAGGCCCGGCTCTGACCGCGGCCTTTGCGCTGGTCATAGCGTCTGCCGCTTTGCGGGTTGCAGGCAGCACTGAACTGGCCGCGGGCTGGACCGGCATCACCGTTTCCGGAGGTTTATGGACCGCTGGGTTTGCGCTGATGGTGCTGAAAACCGGGCCTTGGCTGGCAACCCGGCGTGCGGGATCCAAGAAAGTGTCAGGGACGCAGGCCGGGCACCGGACCTAGAGCACACATGAGGCCGGAAAGACGGCAAAGCTTACGCAAATTTAACGGCCTTCTCAGAGAGTGTTATTCCGGGTAACTAGGCTTTGGATAGTGTGGGGAGGTCCTAAATGCAGTGGAAAGCTGCTGCCGCTGCTGTAGTGCCGCTGCTGCTATGGGCCGTCCAGAGCCTAGCGCAACCCGCCGGGCTTGAAGCATTCAAGCGGCCTGCTGCCGTGCCGTTCCCGGAGGCTGCGCCCTACAGCCGCGAAATTGCCACCTTAGGCAAAATGCTGTTCTTCGATCCGCGCCTGTCCGGCGGCCAGAACATCAGCTGCTCAAGCTGCCACAACCCTTCTTTCGGCTGGGAAACCCCGGTTCCCAAAGCCATTGGTGCTGCAAATAAGCCGGTGCGCCGCCATGCGCCGACACTCCTGAACGCCGCCTGGATCACCCCGCTGTTCTGGGACGGGCGCGCGGACAGCCTGGAACAGCAGGCTATTGGACCAATTACTGCTCCGGATGAGATGAACGCAACCTTTGACGGCATCACCGCCCGCCTGACTGCGGTGCATGAATACAATTTCTGGTTCGAGCGCCTGTTCCCTGGGCGGGGGATCCGCAAGGAGACCGTCCTGACCGCACTCGCCACCTATCAGCGCACGATTGTCAGCGGCGTAGCCAGTTTCGACCGCTGGGTAAGCGGGGATGCAACTGCAGTGCCGGAGGCCGCCAAACGCGGCTTTGCGCTGTTTAATGGGCGGGCGAATTGCGTGTCTTGTCATTCCGGCTGGATGTTCACGGACAACCAGCTGCATGACATCGGGATGCAAACAACCGATCTGGGCGGCGGCGGCCTGA
>NZ_LUKH01001035.1:0-1338 GCF_001593695.1 Leisingera sp. F5
GGCGAAATCAGGGCAGTTGTTAGAAGAATTTTCATGGTTGTCCTCATCAGGTTCAGTTGCGGGTTTTTCTGTTCAGTTCAGGCTGTGCAGCCCGATGAGTTGAACTTATGTCCGAAACCATGGACGTTTAATTCCCGTTCGTCCGCCTGGCATTGCAGATCGTCCAGATCTTCGTTTGGGCTTAGTCACGGCGCCTCACTCATCTGTGCATGGAGCCTCGCGCCGCGGCGCAGTAGCCTGTGGGCAGGTGTCAATGAGGAGGTGCCGTTATGGCCTGGCTGCGGACGATAGTGACAGCGTGTGTTCTTGCTGTGCCTGCCTTGGCGCAGGACGCGCCGAAGGCCCCTGAATCCCCGGAGCCGCCGATGACCTATGAGCGGCTGGGGCGGATACTTTTTGCATTGGACGAAAACGCGCAGCCCGCGGGCACCGGGTTTCAGCTGACTATTTCAGGCGTGCCGATGCTGATCGTGACGGACCAGGCAGCGGACCGGATGCGGGCGATGGTGCCGCTGCGCCGGGCCGAGGGGCTGACAGCGGAAGACATGATGCGGATGATGCAGGCCAATTTCGACACCGCCCTGGATGCGCGCTATGCCGTGGCCAAGGGGCGGCTTTGGGCGGTGTTCATTCATCCGCTGTCGTCATTGGAAAAAGACCAGCTGATTTCCTCGCTTGGCCAGACCGTCAATATCGCCCGCACCTATGGCACGCTTTACACCGGTGGAGCGCTGCAATTCGGCGGCGGCGACAGCCCGGGCATCCAGCGGCAGCTGATCGAAGAACTGCTGGAAAAGGGTGAGGAAATCTAGGCCCTTGATCCCGGACCGCAGCCCGCGCGGCCTGTATTTTGACAGATACGAATTTCAGCCTGTAACCCGGTTGCAGCAATAAATTTCGTCACAGCGCCTCTGGATAAATACGCGCCACGTCCCGTTTTGCAGAATATGGTCGCTGCAAACAGCTTGGGGAACGCATATGAACTGCTTTCAGGACCGCCTGACCGCGCTGCGCCGGGATTTCCATCGGCGTCCGGAGCTTGGCTTTCAGGAAGACCGGACCAGGGCCAAAGTGGCGGAGCATCTGCGCAGCCTCGGGCTGGAGGTTCATGAAGGCGCGGGGGTTGTCGGCCTGCTGCGGGCGGGCACCGGCAACCGGGCCATTGGGCTGCGGGCCGATATGGACGCGCTGCCGATCACTGAAACCTCCACCCACGGTTATGTTTCTGAAACGCCGGGCAAAATGCATGCCTGCGGCCATGACGGCCATATGTCCATGCTGCTGGGTGCCGCGGAACGGCTGGTGCAGGAGCAGAGTTTCGACGGCACTGTTGTGTTC
>NZ_LUKH01001036.1:0-1337 GCF_001593695.1 Leisingera sp. F5
CACATGGTCCACCAGATACTGGCCCATGCCGGGGTAGACAAACACCACCTCGATCTCCATTCCCGAATTTCTGATCGGCTACGTGCTGATGTATCTCATCGCGGTGCAGCTGCGCTGGTTCCCGTCGGTGGCGATGATCAACGACAACATGAGCCTGTTCGAAAAGCTCAACGCCATCGCCCTGCCCATCGCCGTGCTGACCCTGGTGGTTCTGGCGCATATGATGCGCATGACCCGTGCGGCGATCCTGAACGTGATGCAGTCGGCCTATATTGAGACCGCCGAGCTGAAGGGCCTCAATGCCTTTCAGGTGATCTACCGCCATGCCTTCCCCAACGCGATTGCCCCTATCGTCAACGTGGTGATGCTGAATCTCGCCTATCTGGTGGTCGGCGTCGTGGTGATCGAGGTGGTGTTTGTCTACCCCGGCATGGGCCAGTATCTGGTGGACCATGTGTCCAAGCGGGACGTGCCTGTGGTGCAGGCCTGCGGCCTGATCTTTGCCGCTGTCTATATCGGCCTCAACATGATTGCCGATATCGTCGCAATTCTGAGCAACCCGCGTCTGAGGCATCCGAAATGAAGAATATCCCCATTTCCGCACTCATCGGGCTGTTCTTCACGGCCCTGTACTTTCTCGGCGCGATCTTTGCGCCGCTGCTGGCCCCTTACGGGGTGGGCGAAGTGGTCGGTGACGTCTGGGAACCTGCCAGCGCCGACTTTCTGCTGGGCACCGACAACATCGGCCGCGATCTGCTGACCCGGATGATCTACGGCGGCCAGACCACGATCTTCATTGCCACCGCAGCAACCATGCTGTCTTTCACCACCGGCTCCATTCTGGGCTTTATCGCCGCCGAGGCCGGCGGCTGGCTGGATCAGGCGATGTCGCGGTTTGTCGACCTGCTCATGTCGATCCCGACGCTGATCTTTGCGCTCGTGGTGCTGTCGGTCATGCCGGTGACCATTCCCACCCTGATCGTGGTGATGGGCCTGCTGGACTCGACCCGGGTTTACCGGCTGGCGCGCGCGGTTGCGGTCGACATCGAGGTGATGGACTACGTCGAGGCCGCGCGTCTACGAGGCGAGAAGACCTCCTGGATCATCTTCCGCGAAATCCTGCCCAACGCGCTGTCACCGCTGGTGGCCGAAATGGGCCTGCGGTTCATCTTTGCGGTGCTGTTCGTCTCCACCCTGTCCTTCCTGGGTCTCGGCGTTCAGCCGCCCGCGGCTGACTGGGGCGGCATCGTGAAAGAAAACAAGGACGGCATTGTCTACGGCATTCCTGCGGCCCTGATCCCGGCCTTTGCCATCGCCACCCTGGCAATCTCGGTCAA
>NZ_LUKH01001037.1:0-1336 GCF_001593695.1 Leisingera sp. F5
TTCCACCGTCGAGCCATAGATCATGGAGGCATCGATAAATGCGGTGATCTCATTGAGGTACTCACCGTCCTGCTGTGCCACGCGGGTAAAGGGAATGACCGCCTCACCGGTGCTGAAGGGATCGAAAAACGGATCTCCCGCCGGGACTTCGATATCTGCCTCGGTCTGGCTTTCGGCCCCGGTCAGGGACAGGTCATGGTCCAGAAACTGCCCCCAGATCCACAGGAAATCCGATGCGCCGGCAGTATTCAGAGTGCTGCTGTCTTGCGCAGAAAGGATGTTTGAAATCTCACGCGGGTTGGGCCGGTCTGACCCGGCCATGCCGCCATCAGAGGTCAGGCCGCTGGGCGCTAAATGCAGCAGACCTGTGCCGGTTGCCCCCCAAGTTGGATTTTCGGAATGTGCGGCATAGCCATCGACGGGGCGTGCGGCCCCGATCTGCAAATTGGACATGTGATCCCCCAATCACTCATTAACTTTCACCAAAACTGCAATTGTGTGCGGCTCGCAATCCCCGTGCGAGCGGTGTCGGCAAACGCCTTCCCAGGTTCCGGAAATGTACTCAAGCCGGGACACAGACAGGCATCCAGTGTGTCACGAATTAGTGTGATTTTGTGTATTGTCGTGATTTTCGTGGCGGATCAGCGCCATTGCGTCACAGGTGAAGCAAAAGGCCGGGACCCTGCGTGTCAGGCTTGACGGACCCGCGGCGCTGCTCCAGCGGCGGCCGGAGTATCAGCCCATTTGGCGATTTGCTCCAGCAGCTGCTGCTTCCGCATCGGCTTGGAAAGGAATTCAACCATGCCTGCGGCGCGGCAGGCCGCTTCGTCGGTGCTCAGCACATTGGCGGTGAGCGCAATGACCGGGCAGGGCGCCCGGCCGTTCTCTTGCTCCCAGGCCCGCAGGCAGCGGGTGGCTTCAAGGCCATCCATCACCGGCATCGACATGTCCATCAGCACCAGATCGAAGCGTTGTGCGGCGAAGGTGTCCACCGCCTCCTGCCCATTGCTGCAAATGGTCAGCTGAATGCCGGAAGGGGCCAGCATTTTCTGCAAAACCAGCTGGTTGGTGCGATTGTCCTCAGCCGCCAGCAGGCGCAAGTGGCTGAATTGGCCGGCTGTTTGCCCGGTGCTGGGCAGCGCAGCGGCGGCAGCCACGGGTGCGCCGGTGTTCAGGACCTCCTGCAGGGTCTGCAGAAGCAGTTTGTTGCGTGCCGGTTTCATCAGCACACGCAAAGTCTTGCACTCCTTCAGCGCTTCATATTCGGCCAGCAACTGGCCGCCGGTGCAGAAAACGATCGGCATGTCCCGGCACCCGGGTAAGCTGTGCAGGTTCC
>NZ_LUKH01001038.1:0-1334 GCF_001593695.1 Leisingera sp. F5
TGAAAACCCCATCTCGATTGATTGCGAGCACACATGGTTCATGCCCGGCATGACTTGCATCGCGGTCTATGACGCGGACTCCGGTGAGCCGCGCCCTTCGACGCGGGAGGACCTGGCGCTGATCACCCGGATTGCCGACAAGCTGCCGCATGTCGACGGTGTCTGCATTGCGGTGAAGAATGTCGAACAGTCGAACCAGTTCGGCGAGATCGACGAATTTGTCTGCCTGATGGAAAACACCACCAAGCCGCTGGAATACCTTTGCGAACACCCTTCCTCGCTGGATGCGGTGATCGAGATGGCGGCCGCGCTGCGCGGAACGCACCAGGCGCTCCGGCAGAAGCCTTATTTCCTGCATCTGATCACACCGCTGCCGGTAAACCTTGCGCGGATCCATTCGGACCAGATCATTACCGCCGCCAGGGTGGGCATCCCTGTGAGTGTCGGCACCCTGCCGATTGGCGGTGCGTCGTCGCCCATCACCCTGGCCGGCTGCATCACCCACGCGCTGATGACGGACTTTGCTGCAGTCGTCCTTGGACAGCTGGCTGCCGAGGGCAGTTTCTGCCTGGGCAGCTCTGACGTGAATTTCATGGAGCCGGTCACCGGCGCCATCGGCAGTTTCTCCCAGACATCAGTCGGCGACATGGCGATGTGCCAGGCGCGCCGCTCGCTGGGGTTTCCGTCGCTGACAGGGATCGGCGGCTGTTCCGTTGCCCGCCGTTTCAACCAGGATGCAGTCTGGGAAATCTCATCGAACATGACCCAGATGTTCTACAACCGCCCGGCCACGATCGATTACATGGGTTCGCTCGATCAGGGGCTCACTTATTCGCTGCACGCCCTGCTGTTGTGCGACGACCTTGCGGGGTTGCTGCGCAAGATGTGGCAGGGCCTGGAAATCTCGGCCGATCAGATGGCCATCGACCTGATCCGCGAGGTTGGCCCCAACGGTAATTTCCTCGCCCATCAGCACACGGTCGACAACTGCCGGACCCGGGTCTGGAATTCCCGCTACTTCGGCCCGAACATCCCGCTGAGCAACGCCGGGCTTGCGGATCAGGACCTGCTGAAGCGCATTGACAATGACCTCAAGGAGATGCTGGCAGTGCTGGAGCAGCCGGAACTGCCGCCGGAAACCAAGGCAGCTGTTTCCGCGATTTTAAACACGTACAGTGATCACGCGGTCTAATCCGGGACGCAGCTTTGATTTTTTCCCGGGCACGTCATAAAAGCTGGCTTCCTGCCCTTTGAGTCTAAGCCGACCGCTTCCGCGGAGAGGTTTTGGCTTGCAGCGACAGTTCGGCTGGATCAGCACCGCGGTCAGCTAGCAC
>NZ_LUKH01001039.1:0-1332 GCF_001593695.1 Leisingera sp. F5
CGGTACCGGAAGACCTCCCTGCCAGCCGCGCCATGACCCGGCCAGCGTCCCGGGCTGGGCCAGCGGCGGGTTTTGAGTGTTTGAAAAAATGATGAAACGCTAGTCCGCCTCTTCATCTTTTTTAAAATACTCACTGCGCAACCGCAGCACCGGGATGCAACGCCAAGGCGTTGCGCATCCGGCGCGCGCTTGCCTCACCGCATTTTAAACCCGCTCTGCCATGATCCTGCTTGATCGCGATCGCCACCGGGCCTGGCATCCCCGGCATTATGGAACAGGGTTCTTTGGCGAGGGCACGCAGAGACAACGTTTAGAATGCGGGAGGAACCTCCCGTCCCGCCTCCGCCTCTTGGAGCCGCCGCCATTCCTAACCACTGAAGTTCAGCGCATCAGATACAGAACGGACAGCAGCAGACAGCAACCGGACGGGGCGCAAGCCCGGGCTGCAGAGTACTGCATTTCTAAAAAGTATGGGATACCCCGACCCGCCCATATCCGGACACCGAGACACCGGTTTTGGCAGGTTCATGTTTTTGCGGCGGATTGGCCGCCGGCGCGGCGGCATCGCAGGCCGCAAGGCCAAAGAGGGTCAGAAAAACAACGGCAGCTTTCATCGCAATATCCCCAAGTAAAAACCGCCCCGGCAGCTTGCAGAGGCGGCTCCGAAGTGGTGTTTCAACACTGGAGCGTCAAGGGCGCAGGCGTCTAGAACCCCAGGAAGACGCTGACCGGCCCCTTGTGCAGCCCGACAGCGCCGCCCACGTGGACCCCGCTGTCACCGACGCCGACACCGGCGTTCAGCGTCGGCTGCACCGGCTCGCCGTCCACGCCGCAGGCGGTGAGAACCGCCAGCCCGAACAAAGCAAAACCCAAATTACGCATGTTCAGCCTCCTTGCTGCTGCCCAGCCCCTGCGGTCTCAGCCCGCCAGGATCTCCCTCCAGCGGGCGACCTGCGCGCGCACTTGCGCGGGCGCGGTGCCGCCATAAGACATGCGCGAGTTTACTGAATTCTCGACGCCAAGCACAGAGAAGATGTCGTCCGTGATACCTTCGTGAACACCCTGCATGTCTGCAAGCGAAAGGTCCGGCAAATCACAGCCGCGGCTTTCGGCCATGGCCACAAGCGTGCCGGTCACATGGTGGGCATCGCGGAACGGCACCTTCAACACCCTGACCATCCAGTCTGCCAGGTCGGTGGCGGTGGAAAAGCCCGAGCCTGCCGCCGCCGCCAGGCTCTCGCGGTTGCCGGTCATATCCTTGACCATGCCTTCCATCGCCGCCAGCGCCAGCATCCAGTTGTCGGCCGCGTCAAAGACCTGTTCCTTGTCTTC
>NZ_LUKH01001040.1:0-1332 GCF_001593695.1 Leisingera sp. F5
CGCCTGGATGGGGAATATGACCTGAACTTCCTAGTCAATGGGAGGGATGGCCAAGGTTATATCCTGAAGGCCATGCGCCCCGGCTGCGAAACCTGGCTGGTCGACATGCAGGTGAAGGCGTTTGACCACATCGCTGCACGGCAGCCCGATCTGCCCTGCCCGCGGGTGATTGCAGCAGCCAGCGGCCAGTCTCTGCTGACTCTCCCGGATGAAGACGGCCAGGACCGGCTGGTCTGGCTGCTGAACCAGCTGCCCGGTCGCTGCTATGCCAAGGCAGAGCCGAAATGCGATGCGCTGATCCATGAGATTGGTAAGGTTCTGGGCGGCTCGGGCAAGGCCCTGGCGGACTTCCGGCACGAAGGGCTGGAGCGTGATTTCAAATGGGACCTGACGAGGGCTGGCTGGATCACGGATCATCTCACCTGCATCGCTGATCCCGGACGCCGTGCGATTCTGAAAGGGATTTCTGCAGATTTTTCCAAGTTAGAGCCTAATATGGCGGAGTTGCCCAAGCAAGCCATCCATAATGACGCAAACGACTACAACATCATGGTGGCAGGTGTTTTGGCCGAACCACAAATGGTTTCTGGCCTGATCGACCTGGGTGACATGTGCGCCGCACCAAGGATCTGCGACCTGGCAATTGCTGCGGCTTATATCGTGCTGGACCACCCGGCGCCGGAGGCGGCACTGGCAGCACTGGTTGCGGGGTATCACGAAGCTTATCCGCTGACGCCTGCCGAGGTGAACATGGTTTGGACGCTGCTGCGCGCGCGGCTGGCGGTGAGTGTTGTCAATTCCACCATGATGGCAGCGGACAATCCGGATGACCCCTATGTGACGATCTCGCAGGCGCCGGCCTGGCGGTTCCTGGAAGGCACCGCACTGCACGGCGGATTGCTGACCGCCCGGCTGCGCGCAGCCTGCTGCATGCCGGTGGTCGAAGGTGCCGACCGGGTCCTGGCCTGGCTGGAGCAGCAACGCGGCGATTTCGCGCCGCTGATGGGTGAGGACTTGTCGGATGCGCCGATGGGCTCGCTGTCAGTGGAACACTCCACTTGGCCGCAGAACCCGTTCCACATGCCGCTGGAGGAAGCAGCCAGGGTTGGAGAGGAATTCGATAATCAGGGGCGTATCTGGCTCGGATACTATCACGAACCCCGGCTGGTTTACACTGACCTGGCCTTCCGCAAAGGCCCGTATAAGGCAAGTGACCGCCGCACCGTTCATCTGGCCGTGGACGCCTTTGCCCCGGTCGGCACGCCGATGTTTGCACCTTTGCGCGGCGAGGTCTTTGCGGCTGAATACCGGGACGGGCATCTGGACTACGGC
>NZ_LUKH01001041.1:0-1332 GCF_001593695.1 Leisingera sp. F5
CGCCGGGCCGTTGTGGTGGCTGCCACGTCCGATCAGTCCGCGCTGGTCCGCCGCCGCTGCGCCTGGGCCGCCATGACAGTTGCCGAGCATTTCCGCGATCAGGGTAAGAATGTTCTGTTCCTTGCCGACTCGGTTACCCGTTTCGCCGAGGCGCACCGGGAGATTTCGGCGGCCTCGGGCGAAGCACCTGCCTTGCGCGGATACCCTCCATCCGTAACACCGCTGATCACCGGCCTGTGCGAGCGGGCTGGCCCGGGCGCAGACGGGCAGGGGGATATCACCGCCGTGTTCAGCGTCCTGGTGGCCGGTTCCGACATGGATGAGCCGATTGCAGATATTCTTCGCGGTGTTTTGGACGGTCATATTGTACTGAACCGTGAAATCGCCGAACGCGGCAGGTTCCCGGCGATCGACGTCTCACGCTCAGTGTCCCGCAGTCTGCCTGCTGCGGCCACTGCCGATGAAAACACGGCAATCCAGGATGTGCGCAAATTCTTGGGCGCTTATGAACAATCGGAAGTGATGATCAGAGCCGGTCTCTATGCTGAGGGGAATGATGCGGTGCTGGACAAGGCAGTGAAACTGTGGCCGGAACTGGACGGTTTTTTCGGCCGCGAAGATCCGGAAGGAATCACCAGCAGTTTCAATCGGCTGCTTCTGTTGCTGCGCCGGGCCAAGGCGGGACGGTAAGCGGCGCGTTGGCTTCACCTGCCGTCTGATCATTTGACCGGCGAGTAACTGCGGCGATGGGTTTTCTCACAGGGATGCTCCAAATATGCCCTTACTGAGGTATTTACATACTTCTGTGTTGTAACGGGTCCGCGCGGACATCTGCGTTGGCCTGATAATCTGAAGGCGCTGATTGTTTCTGAGACTTTGGAACCTGAAGCGACCGTAAGTAGCGTGCCTTGGTAAAAAAACATGCGTCCAATCCTTTGCAGGCGTAGCGTCGGGCAGCGCGCTGGGGGCCTTTGTGGTGTTCTGCATGGCGCTGGTCAACGGCATGAAATGGGCCGAGCTGAAATCGGCACTGCTGGAGACAGCCAAGCTGACGGTGATGATCTTCACCATCATCTGGGGCGTGCTGATCTACGTGCGCTTCCTTGGCTTTGCCGATCTGCCGGGGGCGTTTTCGGACTGGATCACCGCGCTGGAAATGCCGCCGATGGTGATCCTGATCTGCATCCTGCTGGCCTATGCGGTTCTGGGCATGTTCATGGATGCAATCGGGATGCTGCTGCTGACGCTGCCGGTGGTCTACCCGGCGGTGATGGCGCTGAACGGCGGCGAGAGTGTGGCGGCCGCAGACAGCGCATTCGGCATGAGCGGCAC
>NZ_LUKH01001042.1:0-1331 GCF_001593695.1 Leisingera sp. F5
TCTTTGAAGCCGCCGGTTTCGAGTGGCGTCTTGCGGGTTGCTCCATGTGCCTGGCGATGAACCCCGATCAGCTATCCGAGGGCGAGCGCTGCGCCGCAACCTCGAACCGGAACTTTGAGGGCCGCCAGGGCTATAAGGGCCGCACCCATCTGGTGTCGCCTGCTATGGCAGCTGCTGCGGCGCTGACCGGCAGGCTGACGGATGTGCGTGAGCTGATCTGAGCCTGAGGGGCCTCCGATGCCATCCAGCCCTTCCCTTCCCGCAGTTGCAAGCCTGTGGATCGGTGACAGCCTGAACTGGCTGCACGAACTGTCCTTGGCCAGTTTCGTGCAGCGCGGCCACGAGGTTGTGCTGTTTCACACCGGGCCTGCAGCGCCGCCGGTGCCGCCAGGTGTCCGCACCTGCCCGGCAGCGGAAATCTGGGACCCGGTCAAGGCCGGACACGGGGAGGCGCCTGCCTCGATGCTGTCTGATCTGTTCCGCCTGTATCTGCTGAAACAGACGGAGATGATCTGGATCGACACTGATATGCTCTGCTGCCGGCCGTTGCCGGACGCGGGCTATCACGTCGGCTATGAGCCGACACGGTCGATCAACGGCGCGGTGCTGCGGTTGCCGAAAGGCTCTGCTGCGCTGAACCATCTGCTGGATTGGTTCGAGGACCCTGAGTTCGTGCCGCCCTGGCTGGGCCGCAAGATCCGCAAGGAGGTGGAGGCCGCACCGCCCGGCAAGCGCCTGCTGACAGCTTTTGAGCTGCAGCGCCCGTCGCTTGGCCCCCGGGCGCTGGACTACACGCTGACCCTGACCGGCGAAGTCGAACACGTCCGCGAGCCGGAGGTGTTCTATCCGATCCGCGGCGTTCTGACCGACGTGCTGTTCAGCGGCCACTGCCAGGAAGACGGCTGGCTGACCGAAAACACGCTGGCCGTTCATCTCTACGCATCCATGGTGCGCCGCTATCACAAGACGCACCGGCCCGAAAAACACAGCTTCATCGCACGCCACGCGCAAGAGATCGGCTTTGATCTCAGCGGTTTGAAGCACCAGAAACAAGGAAACGAGTAATGGAAAAATTCCAGAAACTGCAGGGTATCGCCGCCCCGATGCCGCTGGTGAACATCGACACCGACATGATCATCCCCAAGGTGTTCCTGAAATCCATTCAGCGCACCGGCTTCGGCAAGAACCTGTTCGACGAAATGCGCTTTAACCGCGACGGCACCGAGATCGCGGATTTCGTGCTGAACAAACCGCAGTACCGCAAGGCCGAGATCCTGGTGGCGGGCGACAACTTCGGCTGCGGTTCCTCGCGCGAACACGCGCCCTGGGCC
>NZ_LUKH01001043.1:0-1328 GCF_001593695.1 Leisingera sp. F5
CGCATGGCCACATGGCGCTGCGCATGGGGCGGCAGCAGGGGTTTCTCCGCTTCCAGGTCCTGGCTGCGCAGGATCCAATTGCTGAGCCGTGCAGGACCTTTGAAGCGGTCGAGATTGAACCAGCGCGGCTGCTCTTGCGGCCGGGTATTGGGGTCGATGGCGATGGCTTCGAGGTACAGCCCGTCCTCCAGCCCAATGAGGCGGTTATGTGTGCCATAGCGCGCATGGGCGCCGCCGGGACCAAGCGGGACGCCGAGGGCTTCTTCGGTATGCGCTACGGCCTCTTCCAGCGTTTCGCCTGCCACAGCCAGGTGATCAAGTATCATGTCGGCCCCTCCGGATTGGCGCAGAGACTAGCCAGACAGCGGCGGGGTGCAAGGCGGGAATTTCGGGATACTCCGCACCGGCCCGGAAGCCAACATTTCCACCTTCTCCCGGCCGCGCCCTGGAACTCTCCCCATAATTGTGATGTGCTTCAGCGCATTACTTCGGCTTCTCCCACAAAGTGTTTGCCCAATGAATCTATTCGACTTCAGAACACACCAAGCCCTGGCCGATCTGAGCCGCGCGCAAAGGTTACCTGGGCCGGAAGCCCTTGCTCCGATCACGCAGGGAGACAACGCCCTTCTGGAGGAATTTTCCGGATTCCTGAAGGAACCGGCGCGTCCTCCGGCACGCGGGATTCACAAGCCGCGAATGACGCGCTTTGGATGGCGGCAGTGTCACCCGAAGCCCACCACGACGCCTTCCTGACTGCCACGTCTGTCTTGACTATGAATGCGCTTGCGAGCCGGGAATACGTCCAGGATCTGAGCTGGCGCTGGGAGGGCTCCAGCAGACAATTCCGGACCGCAGCGCCGCCTGTCCGGGCCGCATTGATGAACGGGTTCGTACGGTTGAGGCACCATTGCCTGCTGCCGGGTGATTGCAGGCCTTCAGAGGAAGACTTGCTCACCCGAGACCGGACTGAAGTAGAAGAGATGCTGACCCCAATTGCCAGGAGCATGATCCCGGCTGAAATCGAATGCGCCGCCACCGCGGATTATGGAATGGACATCGAAAAGCACAATAGAGCCCTTCTCGATCTGCGGAACAGCCCAACACTGGCTTACCCGCCAAATGGGTTGTGGTTTCCTGCTGAAGTTATTGAATTGATCTCTCACGTCCAAGGGCACACCGGCTGGCTCCCCAGCACCGCAATTCTGCTGCTGGATGCGGTCCGCACTTTGGATGAGCGGTCAAACGCTGAGTTCAGATTCGAAAAACAGTGGCGCGGCTACAGCCGTCTTCCGGCGCCAGCCCGGAGCGCATTTCACGCCGCGCTCAGG
>NZ_LUKH01001044.1:0-1328 GCF_001593695.1 Leisingera sp. F5
GCATCGGAACAGCTGGAGAGATGTCCAGGTGAAATCATGGGAAATGTGCTCGCTCAGTAGGTCGAAGGATCAGGTTCAGTCCCGCGCCGTTCTGGCTGCAGCTTCAGGTTTAGGCGGTGATTGGGGCAAAATGCCGGTTGCGATCCGGGCAACATTAAGACGTCATTAACTGCCGTTAACCCTTTGGCAGGGAGCGGTTACAGGGCAGCCTGTTCGCGGGCTGCCCTGTTTTTGCAAATCATTCTCATTTTCATTGACAGTTGCGAATGATTTGCAATAACGATGCATCAAAGACATCGTTCAAAACGGAGAATCGGATGTTCCCAAACCTGCTCAAGACAGTTTCCGCCGCCGCTGTTGCAGCCGTTGCTGCCAGCGCTGCCATGGCTGAAGACAAGATGAAGGTTGTCACAACCTTTACTGTGCTGGCCGATATGGCAGCAAATGTGGCAGGGGACGCGGCCGAAGTTGTCTCGGTCACCAAGCCGGGGGCAGAGATTCACGGCTATGAGCCGACCCCGCGTGATATCGTGCGGGCGTCCGATGCCGACCTGATCCTGTGGAACGGGATGAACCTGGAGCTGTGGTTCGAACAGTTCCTGTCCAATATGGAGGACGTGCCTTCGGTGACACTGACCGACGGGATCGATCCGATCCCGATCGCCGCCGGATCTTATGTGGGCAAGCCCAATCCGCACGCCTGGATGGGTCTGGATAACGCGCTGATTTATATCGACAACATTGTCGAAGCCTTTGCTGAGCATGATCCGGAAAACGCTGCTGTTTATGTCAAGAACGCGGGCGAATACAAAGACCGGCTGCGCGCCACGATCGATCCGTTGCGTCAAGCGATCGCAGCAATCCCCGAAGATCAGCGCTGGCTGGTGACCTGCGAAGGCGCCTTCAGCTACCTGGCCCGCGATTTCGGCATGAAGGAGCTGTATCTGTGGCCGATGAACGCCGACCAGGTCGGCACCCCGCAGCAGGTGCGCGGCGTTATCGACGGGGTGCGGGCCAACGATATCCCGGTAGTGTTCTGCGAAAGCACCGTCAACACAGCCCCGGCTGAGCAGGTGGCCCGTGAAACCGGTGTGGCCTATGGCGGCGAGCTGTATGTCGACTCGCTCAGCGAAGCGGATGGCCCGGTGCCGACCTATCTGGATCTGCTCAGGGTCACGTCGCAAACTGTGGCACGTGGTCTGACCGAGGTCACCAACTGAGCTTCTCACGGCAAATATCTCCGCCCCGCAGCACATGTAGCGGGGCGTTTCATTTCACAAAGCACATTTTCTGTGTGTAACTCTGCAGGACAGCCCCATGCTTGATGC
>NZ_LUKH01001045.1:0-1325 GCF_001593695.1 Leisingera sp. F5
CGATTGGCGGCGTTACCACTTGGCGCGATGCAGCTGAGTTCATGGCGATGGGGGCCGGCAACGTGCAGGTTTGCACCGCGGCGATGACCTATGGTTTCAATGTGGTCAAGGAAATGATCTCGGGCCTGTCCACCTGGATGGACGAGAAGGGTTACACCTCCACCCAGGACTTCATCGGCATGGCGGTTCCGAATGTGACTGACTGGCAGTACCTGGACCTGAATTTTGTGACCAAGGCCAAGATCAATCAGGACGATTGCATCAGTTGCGGCCGCTGTTTTGCGGCCTGCGAGGACACCTCGCATCAAGCGATTGCGATGAGCGAGGACCGGGTGTTCACGGTGAAGGACGACGAATGCGTCGCCTGCAATCTTTGCGTGAATGTCTGCCCGGTTGAAGGCTGCATCACAATGGAAGAAGTGGCCGCGGGTCAGATTGACGAGCGCACCGGCGAGGTGGTCTCGGACGATTACGCCAACTGGACAACACATCCGAACAACCCGGCAGCTACGGCTGCGGAGTAATCCGCCGCCTGGGCCCGGCCCCGGGTGTCCTCCCGCCCGTCGTCGGCCTCCTGCCGGAGGCGCTCCTCCCGTTGGGCCCGGCACCGCGCAAGGCGCGGTGCCGGGCCCAACGCCGTTCAATACGCATCAGCAAGGCTGATGTATTTTGCGGGGGCGGGAGCGCTTTGCTGCCGTTGGCATTCCGGGGTCAGCTTTGCGGTGTAAGCATCCGCCGATACAAGGTTTCCAGGTATTGCGGCGCTGCATCGAAAGGGTCTTCATCCCCCATCAAAGTGCGTACCTGGGCATCGAAATCGGCGTAATGCTGGGTTAGCGACCAGATCGAAAACAACAGATGTTTGGGATGCGCACGGTTGATCCGGCCGGCATCCATCCAGCCTTGCAGAAGCTGTGCTTTTTCCTCCACCAGTCCGTTCAAGTCGCTGGCGATCACGTCGTGCAGCCGGGGTGCCCCCTGTACAATCTCATTGGCATAAAGCCGGCTTTCGCGCGGAAAATCCCGGCTCATCTGCAGCTTGCGCTGCACATAGGCGAGGATCTCCTCCAGCGGCTCGCCGTCGGGGTCCAGCGCCCGCAGCGGGTCCAGCCAGGTGTCCAGCAGCCCGGCCATCAGTTCGTTGAAAATCGCTTCCTTGGAGGGGAAGTAATACAGCAGGTTCGGCTTGCTGAGTCCTGCCGCTTTGGCGATCTGGTCCACGGTGGAGCCTCGGAAGCCGTGGCTGGAAAACACATCCAGCGCGGCCTCCAGTATGGCGGCGCGATTCTTTTTCTGAATTCGGGTTGGCGCGCGGTCTGCAGGCA
>NZ_LUKH01001046.1:0-1325 GCF_001593695.1 Leisingera sp. F5
CGTCCAGCGTGTCCGGCCTGCCGGTGGTCACGTTGCAGAAGGAGCAGCCGCGGGTGCAGACCTCGCCCATGATCATCATGGTGGCATGGCGCTTGGACCAGCATTCGCCGATGTTGGGGCAGGCGGCTTCTTCGCAGACGGTCGCCAGATCATGCTCCCGCATCAGCTTGCGGGTCTCGTAATACTCAGGCCCTTCGATCTTCTTCTTGCGGATCCACTTCGGTTTGCGCGGGATGGCGCTGTCGGCCTTGTGGGCCTTTTCCGGGTGGCGGGGTCTTAGCTGGATCGTCATCTGGCAACTCCCTCCAGATCAGGCGTGGATGGCACGGCCAAGTGCATCAAGGCAGGCTTCTTTCACCGCCTCACCCATCGCAGGGTGCGCGTGGCAGGTCCGTGCAACCTCCTCGATAGTAGCACCTTTTGTCATCGCCAGCACCAATTCTGCAATTAAATCACCGCCATGCGCGCCGCAGATATGGGCGCCGAGGATCTTGCCCCCGGGCGATGCCAGCACTTTGACAGCGCCGTCGGTTTCGCCGGTGGAACGCGCGCGGGAGTTGGCCATGAAGGCAAACTTGCCGGAGATGTATTCGGTTCCGGCCTCTTTCAGCGCCTCTTCGGTCAGACCGACCGAGGCAACTTCGGGGTCGGTGTACACAACGCCGGGGACGGTGTTGTAATCCACATGGCCATGCTCGCCCGCGATAATTTCGACGCAGGCCACGCCGTCTTCTTCGGCCTTGTGCGCCAGCATCGGGCCGGGCACGCAGTCGCCGATTGCAAAGATGCCGGGAACCGACGTTTGGAAGGTTTCGTCCACCTCGACAAAGCCGCGGCCATTGATGGAGACACCGAGTTCTTCCAGGCCCAGGCCGCGGGTCACAGGACGGCGGCCGATGGCGATCAGCACCTTGTCCGCCTCAATCTGCTCTTCCTTGTCCTTGCCCACACGGTCCAGCGTCAGGGTCAGGCCGTTTTCGCCCTTTGCAATGGTCTTCAGCGCGCGGCCCAGTTGGAACTTCAGCCCGCGCTTGGACAGCGCTCGCTGGGACAGCTTGGCGATCTCGCCGTCGACGCCGGGCAGGATACGGTCCAGGTATTCCACAACCGTCACTTTGGATCCGAGGCGTGACCAGACCTGACCGAGTTCAAGCCCGATCACGCCGGCGCCGATCACCACCAGATGCTCTGGCGCGGCTTCTAACGCCAGCGCACCGGTGCTGCTCAGCACATCCACCTCGTCGATGTCCACGCCGGGGAGGGCGGCGGGTTCCGATCCGGTGGCAATAAGAATGTTCTTTGCAGTGTGGCTGTCTGCGCCGACC
>NZ_LUKH01001047.1:0-1325 GCF_001593695.1 Leisingera sp. F5
GATGTTGGGTCAAAGCATTTCTCATAACAGGAGCCCCCATGTTCCAGCTTCCCTTCCCCGTTCGCGACGCAAACGCCTCTGCCGGTTCCGGCAGCCTTGGCAATCTGCCGGAATGGGACCTCAGCGACCTTTATAAATCCGAGGATGCCCCCGAACTGGCCCGCGACCTGGACTGGCTGCAAGAGGAATGCGCCGCATTCGCCGCCGATTACGAGGGCAAACTGGCGGACCTGGATGCCGCCGGCCTGCTGAAATGTGTTGAGCGCAACGAGAAGATCAACAACATCGCCGGCCGCATCATGTCCTTTGCGGGCCTGCGCTATTACCAGCTGACCACCGACGCGGACCGTGCCGCCTTTCTGTCGGACTGCCAGGAAAAGGTGACGGTCGCCACCACTCCGCTGGTGTTCTTCACGCTGGAATTGAACCGCATCGAGGACGGCGCGATGCAGGCGCACCTGGCCGCCAATGCGGACCTTGCCCGCTATGCCAGCGTGTTCCGCCGCATCCGCGCCATGAAACCCTACCAACTGTCGGATGAGCTGGAACGGTTCATGCATGACCTTGGCATCGTCGGCGATGCCTGGGAGAAACTGTTTGACGAAACCATCGCCGGTTTGCAGTTCACCGTCGATGGCGAAGAGCTGACCATTGAAGGCACTCTGAACCTTCTGACCGACCCCGGCCGCGCCAAACGCGAGGCGGCGGCGCGGGAGCTGGCTCGTGTGTTCGGTGAAAACATCAAGACCTTTGCCCGCGTCCACAACACGCAAGCAAAGGAAAAGGAAATCATCGACCGCTGGCGCGGCATGCCCAGCGCCCAGACCGGCCGCCACCTGTCCAACGATGTCGAACCGGAAGTGGTCGAGGCCCTGCGCGAAGCCGTGGTTGCCGCCTACCCCAAGCTGAGCCACCGCTACTACGAGCTGAAACGCAAATGGCTGGGTCTGGACGTGATGCAGGTCTGGGACCGCAACGCGCCCCTGCCGCTGGAAGACCCCCGCACCATCACCTGGGATCAGGCGGAAAAAACCGTGATGGACGCCTATAACGCCTTCGATCCCCGCATGGGCGAGATTGCCGCGCCGTTCTTCTCGGACGGCTGGATCGACGCCGGCGTGAAACCCGGCAAGGCACCGGGTGCCTTTGCCCACCCCACCGTCACCAATGTCCACCCCTATGTGATGCTCAACTATCTGGGCAAACCGCGCGACGTGATGACGCTGGCACACGAGCTGGGCCACGGCGTGCACCAGGTGCCTTGCCGGGTTTCACGCCGGCGTCGATCCAGCCGTCCGAGAAGAACGGCGCGGCAATCTCGCCCA
>NZ_LUKH01001048.1:0-1325 GCF_001593695.1 Leisingera sp. F5
CCTATTATGCCGCGCAGTCCAAGCTTACCGCGCCGCTCT
The DNA here is from genome assembly GCF_001593695.1 of Leisingera sp. F5. Lineage (NCBI taxonomy): Bacteria > Pseudomonadati > Pseudomonadota > Alphaproteobacteria > Rhodobacterales > Roseobacteraceae > Leisingera > Leisingera sp. F5. The sequence continues at coordinate 40 of NZ_LUKH01001048.1, forward strand.
GCCGCAACTTCGAGGCTGCCGGGCGCGCATTCCGGTCAATGTCCGGGGTCTGAACGCCTTTCTTCCGTTTGTGACGTGTAGTCCAGGGTTCTGGCCTGATGGCCCTGCCGCTAGTCTGCCGCTGAACGCAACCGGAGAACAGACATGCAGCAGGCCGAAGATTTCCGTGCCGAAAGCCGCGCATTGGCGGCTATACTGGAGGATCTGCCAGAGGCGGGCTTCCACCGCGCGACCCAGTTCAAGGGGTGGACCATTGATCATGTGTTGGGGCATCTGCATCTGTTCAACGCCGCGGCGGAGGCGGCGTTGCAGGGAGACGAGGCCTTTGCCGCCTTTATCGCTCCGGTGCTGCGGGACATGCAGGCGGGCAAGCCCATCCTGAACTGTCAATTTCCCTGGCTGAACGGCCTGTCGGGCCGGGCGCTGTTTGAAGTCTGGCGGCTCGGGGCGGAGACTTGTGCCGATGCGTTTGCCAAGGCGGATCCCAAACAGCGGTTGAAATGGATCGGGCCGGACATGAGCGCGCTCAGTTCGGTCACTGCCCGGCAGATGGAGACCTGGGCGCATGGACAGGAGGTGTTTGACCTGCTGGGGCGGGAGCGGCAAGAGCAGGACCGCATCCGCAACATCGCGCATCTGGGGGTGGCAACCTACGGCTGGAGTTTCCGCAACCGCGGGCTGGAGGTGCCGGAGCCTGCGCCGTTTGTGCAACTGACCGGGCCGTCCGGGGCGGTCTGGGACTGGAACGCGCCGCAGGAAACGGGATTTGTCAAAGGCACGGCGGTGGAGTTTGCCCGGGTGGTCACGCAGGTGCGCAGTCTTGCCGACACCGGTCTGCAGCTGTCAGGCGAGGCCGCCGCCAGCTGGATGCGCATCGCCCAGTGTTTTGCGGGCCCGCCGGAAACTCCGCCCGGCAAGGGAAACCGTTATAAGGCAGAAACTTGAATAGTCCCGGTAGCCGCGGCGCGCTCCCGCCCGGCTCCGGCCTTCCTGACGGAAAGCCTGTGCCCGTTGGGCGTGGCACAGCCGGCACATCTGCAGGCGCGGGAGGGCTTCGGTGTGTCTTGGAACTTCCGGGTTTTCTGCCTTGATGAAACAGTCTTGGACGCTGACTGCCGCGGCGGCGAAGGCTGGCAGGCGGTACATTTAACCTGGCCAGGCGCCGATCAGCCCTTGCAGCGTCATGCGGCCAGGGTCCGCCAAGGTGACCGGCAGCGCTTGCGCACCCAAAGCCACGGTATAGAAAGCCTGCAGAGACGGATCGGCAATCAGGGTCAGGTTCTGGC
>NZ_LUKH01001049.1:0-1322 GCF_001593695.1 Leisingera sp. F5
CAACAATGTCGAACTCCGCCAGCGCGCGCAGCATCTCCGCCTCGCTCAGTACCGCGTTGGTCTCGCGGATTTCCAGGTCACCAAACGCCTCCCGCGCCCGTGCCGTGACCGCTGCCGTCATCGGCCGCGCAATCCAGATTTTCATTTCAGTGCATCCTCCCGCCCAGCGGGACCTTTCCATCAGGTCCGGCCAGAAATATCTCTCCGTTTTCATCCGGCAGGCCCAGAACCAGGATCTCTGACATGAACGTGCCGATCTGCCGCGGCGGGAAGTTTACGACGGCCAGAACCTGCTTGCCCACCAGCGTATCCGGCATGTAATGCGCCGTAATCTGCGCTGAGCTCTTTTTTACGCCGATTTCAGCCCCGAAATCGACCCAGAGCTTGATTGCCGGCTTGCGCGCCTTGGGAAACGGCTCCGCGCGTACGACTTCGCCCACGCGGATGTCGACCTTCATAAAATCATCGAATTTGATCTCAGCCACGCGACAGCTCCTTTGAACGTTCCGTGGCAGCAGCCACTGCGCGGTTCAGCAGCGCAGGGAAACCATCGTCATCATCCATCAGCACTTCCAAAGCTGCCTGAGTGGTGCCGTTCGGGCTGGTCACATTGATGCGCAGTTGGCTGGCGCTTTCCTCCGCCGCCTCCGCCAGCGCGCCGGCGCCCGCAACGGTCGCCTTGGCCAGCTGCATCGCCAGCTCCGCCGGGAGGCCCTGCGCCTCGCCCGCCGTGGCCAAGGTCTCGATCAGGTGGAACACATAGGCAGGGCCGGAACCGCTGACCCCGGTGACGGCATCCAACTGACCCTCATTGTCCAGCCGCACCGTCTGGCCGACGGCCTGCAACAGCCCCTCGGCGCGCTCGATATCCGCATCACTGGTATGGGTGTTGCCGATCAGCGCGGTAATTCCGCGCCCTACGGCAGCGGGGGTGTTCGGCATCGCCCGCACAATCCGCGACTGCGCGCCCAGAACGCCCTCAAAGGTCGCGATCGAGGTGCCCGCCGCAACCGAAATGAATAGGGTGGAACCGTTGCCGTAGCTCTGCAGTGTGGGCAGCGCCGCGCCCATCATCTGCGGCTTCACGGCAATCAGCACGATGCCAGGCGCCGCTGGCAGTTCTGCGTTGATGTGAACACCAGTGCCCTGCAGCCAGTCCGATGGGTGCGGGTCAATCACCCAGACTGAGGAGGCAGGCAATCCGCCCTCCAGCCATCCGGCCAGCATCGCCGATCCCATCTTGCCGCAGCCCAGCAGCACCAGCCCGCGCGCGGAAATCTCTTGCATATCCATCTTAAGCCCCTCCCCTAAATCTCAGGTTC
>NZ_LUKH01001050.1:0-1322 GCF_001593695.1 Leisingera sp. F5
GCGTGATCAAGGTCGGCAGCTACGACGAGGCGCTGAGCGTAGTGAACGACACGAACTTCGGCCTGACCTCGGGCATCGTGACCCAGTCGCTGGCCCGCGCCACCCATTTCCGCCGCAACGCGCGCACCGGTGTTGTCACCGTAAACCTGCCGACCGCAGGCACCGATTACCACGTGCCGTTCGGCGGCCGCGGCGACAGCTCCTATGGCCCGCGCGAGCAGGGCAAGGCGGCGGCGGAGTTCTATACCACCGTCAAGACTGCCTACATCAGCGCCGGCAAGCCGGCCTGAGATTGAAACCTTGGCAGCGCCGGATACCGGCCTGCCAGTTTGCGGAAGTGCCCGTCCTCCTTGTTTCCCCTGTGGCGGGCGCTTCCTGCCCGCCGACAGAAGGCCGGGTGCTGGACTTTGAAAATCGAGGTGCTTGAATGCCCGGATACCGTATCGACTGCCTGCAATATGCCAACTGGTCGGAAAAGATCTTCCGGCAGCTGCGGACAGGCAATGTGGACGCGATCCAAGTCACCATTGCCTATCACGAGAACTTCCGCGAGACGGTTCTGAACTTCGAGCAGTGGAACCGCTGGTTCGAACAGTATCCGGACCTGATCATGAAGGGGCAGTGGGCCTCCGACATCGACAAGGCCCGCGAGACCGGCCGCACTGCGGTGTTCTTCGGCTTCCAGAATCCGTCGCCGATCGAAGATGATATCGGGCTGGTCGAGATCCTGCACACCCTGGGCGCACGTTTCATGCAGCTCACCTATAACAACCAGTCGCTGCTGGCGACCGGCTGTTACGAGGCCGAGGACCCCGGCATCACCCGCATGGGCAAGCAGGTCATCAAGGAGATGAACCGCGTCGGACTGGTCGTGGACATGAGCCATTCCGCCGACCGCTCCACCATCGAAGCGGCTGAGCTGTCGACCCGTCCCATCGCCATCACCCACGCTAACCCGTTTGAATGGTCACCAGCGCTGCGCAACAAGAAGGATGATGTGATCCGGGCTGTTACCGGCCACGGCGGGATGCTGGGCTTTTCGGTCTATCCGCATCACCTGAAGGACAAGGGCGCCTGCACCCTGCAAAGCTTCTGCGAGATGATTGCACGCACCGCAGAGACATACGGGGTGGAGCACCTCGGCATCGGCACCGACCTGTGCCAGGACCAGCCCGACAGCGTCGTCGAATGGATGCGGGTCGGCCGCTGGAGCAAGGAAATCGATTACGGCGAAGGATCAGCCGCTGCCCCGGGCTTCCCGGAAATGCCAAGCTGGTTCAAGGACAACCGCGACTTTGGAAACATCGAAGACGGCCTTCGCG
>NZ_LUKH01001051.1:0-1322 GCF_001593695.1 Leisingera sp. F5
GCGTCACATCCAGCACCATGGCCCGCATGGTGATCTCCACGCTCTCCTTGCAATTTTCCATGCAAGGTTCCGGGTTCCAGAAATGCGCCTCTGCCTCTTGCCGGTCATCCAGAATAAACCCGCCGGCATTCGGCAGGTCAACATCCGTGAAAGTCCCATCCGAGAGCACAAACTCATCATCGACCAGATCATTGGAGTAAAGGATATAGGCCACGATGGCATAGACCTCATCCGCACTCAGCGACTGCGCATCGCCAAACGGCATTGACCGGTTCACATAGTCCCAGGTGGTCGACAGATACGGCCAGTAGCTGCCAACCGTCTTCAGCGGGTCGTCGTGGTCCAATGTGCCCTGCCCGCCGGCCAGCTTGGGCCAGTTGCCGACGCCTTCGGCAAAATCGCCATGGCAGACGGCGCATTTCTCGGCAAAAACCTCCTCGCCGGTGAACACATCGCCCGATCCTGCGGGCAGGCCGGTGCCGTCGGGGGCAACGTCCACGTCCCACGCCGCGATTTCTTCCGGCAGCGCCGGGCGGCCCAAGCCGAATTTCTCCGCATAGGCCGGTGCCGCACAGGCCGCCACGACTGCGGTTGCTGCCGCAAGCTTAGGAAACTTCAACATTTTCCGCCTCCCCGTTTGCCTTGACCCACCAGGTCTGAATGGCGTTGTTGTGATAGATCGAATTCAGCCCCCGCACCTCGCGCAGCTGCGCCTTGGTCGGCTGCACATAGCCGCTGGAATCCCTGGCCCGGCTCTGCAACAGCATCTCCGTCCCATCCCAGTTTGTATCCAGATAGAACCGCGTCAGCGCCCTGTCGGTGCCGGGTGCAGCCAGCCGTGCCTCTGTCCAGGTCTTGCCGCCATCAACCGACACATCCACGCCGGTAATCGCCCCGCGCCCGGACCAGGCCAGACCGGTGATCACCAGCGGTCCCGTGCCATGTTTGATCGGCGCTTGCGGGCTGGGGCTGGTGACAACGGATTTCGCATCCATCTCCCAGGTCCACTTACGGCTGACACCATTGGCCAGCGTATCAGTGTATTTCGACGTCTCCTCGCGGCTTTCAATTGCCTGATCCGTCACCTCGATCCGGCGCAGCCATTTGATCCACATGTTGCCTTCCCAGCCCGGCACCACCAGACGCACGGGATAGCCATGCTCCTTGCGCAGCGCTTCGCCATTGGCCTTGAAGGCGACCAGAACGTCGTCCATCGCCTTTTCCAACGGGATTGAGCGCCCGTTCGAGGACGCATCCGCCCCTTCGACATAGACCCATTTTCCTTCGGGGCTGACACCAGCCTCTTCCAGAAGCGTCCGCAG
>NZ_LUKH01001052.1:0-1319 GCF_001593695.1 Leisingera sp. F5
AGTTTGTGATGCGTCCCTTTTGGGTGATCAATTGTGTTGATGAATATGGCGTCTTGTGGCACATTTTAAAAACGAATGTTTTTGATCTAATGCATCAGGTGCTGTGATGGTAAGGAATCTCGATATCACGACGCTCCGCTCTTTTGTGGCGGTGGCGGACAATGGCGGCGTGACCCGGGCAGCCGGTTTTCTGCATCTCACCCAATCGGCGGTCTCCATGCAGATGAAGCGGCTGGAGGAGCTTTTGGGGCTGAGCCTTCTGGACCGCTCCGCGCGCACTATTGCGCTGACAGCGGAAGGCGAGCAAATGCTTGGGTATGCCCGCAGGATGGTGGCGCTGAATGACGAGGTGATCGGCAGGCTGACAGACCAGGCCTTTGAGGGCGAGGTGCTGCTGGGGGTGCCGCATGACGTGGTGCATCCGGTCATACCTCAGGTGCTGAAGCGGTTCAATCTCAGCTACCCGCGAGTGAATGTGAACCTTTGCACATCCAACACCCGCGACTTGAAAACCGAATTCTCGCGCGGTGCGTTCGACCTGATCCTGACCACGGAAAACGGATCAGGCGAGGGCGGTGAGACGATCCACAGCATGCCGTTGCGCTGGGTCGGCGCGCCCGACGGATCGGTCTGGCGGCAGCGTCCCCTGCGGCTCGGCTTCTGCCGCAACTGCAGTTTCCGCCCCGTGGCCACCGCGGCGCTGGATAAGGCGGGTATCGAATGGGAGATGGCGCTCGACAGCGATTCCGACCGCACCGTCGAGGCAACGGTCAGTGCCGACCTGGCCATCGGCGTGCTGCTGGAGGGCACCCAGCCGGGCTATCAGGAGCTGGTTGAACAGGGCTGCGGCTTGCCGGATCTCCCCATGCAGCACATCAACCTCTATGGGGCCGAGCGCGTGCGTGCGCCCTATGTCGAGGAGCTGGCCGAATTTATCCGTCAGGCCTTTCAGGGGCTGTGGTCCGCGCCGCTGCGCGCTGCCAGTTGATGCGCTGATGCTCCGGCACCGGGCGGGAAGGGCCCGGACGCGCTATCTGGTCAGCGGTTGCCGCCCATGGTGATCACTACCTTGCCGGTGGACTTGCGGCTGCGCAGCAGGTCCAGCCCCTCGGCCGCGCGGTCCAGCGGCAGGGTGTGGCTGATATGCGGCTTGATGCGGCCTTCGCCGTGCCAGGCAAACAGCGTCTCAAAGGACCGGTGTACTGCTTCGGGCCGGAATTTCATGTAGCCGCCCAGATAAAACCCGATCACCGTCAGGTTTTTCACCAACAGGTGGTTGGCCGGGATTTGCGGCACCTCGCCGCCGGCAAACCCCACCG
>NZ_LUKH01001053.1:0-1319 GCF_001593695.1 Leisingera sp. F5
AAGCTCTAAAGCTCTACAATCCTAGAATGGTTTTGCACAACCTATAAGATATTGCAAAGGTTGAGACGGAACGGATCTTCATGGCCGAAGCCTATCAGCTAACATTTCCCTCCCTGTCTGCTACGCTCTCCCCCAACCGCAACCAGCCAGGGAGAGCCCCCAGCCATGACAGATACACCGGAAATCGCGCAGAAAGCCCCCTTCCCCGTCGAGGTAACCGAGGGAAAGACCTATTTCTGGTGCGCCTGCGGCAAGTCGCAAAAGCAGCCGTTCTGCGATGGCTCGCACAAGGGCACGGCGTTCGAGCCGGTGAAATACAAAGCAGAAAAGGACGGCAAGCTGTTCTTTTGCGGCTGCAAGCACTCTGGCAAAAAGCCCTTATGCGACGGCAGCCACTCAAAGCTGTAACAGACCATCCCGCACGCCAAGCACGCCAGGCCTGCCAAGCCCGCCGGGCAGATCACGCCTTGCAGGCCATGCTGCGGCCTAAGGCATCAGCCGTTTGAAGACCGCTGCAGCTGGACAGAATTCCGGAACGGCGGGGGTGTCGCCGCCGCGGCGGGTGGAAATCCACAGCGCGCAGGACTGGCTGCAGCCCGCACCGCGGCAGGCGGTCACCATCCGGGCATAGTCCAAACCGTTGAGCTGCCCGGTTTTCACCGCATGATCGAGATCGACGCCCGCGGCCTTGGCCACGGCGCGCAACAGCCACAGGTGGCGGAAAATATTGCCGAGGCTCCGGGCCTCCGCATCCATGTCCTTCACGCGCTGCGGCCCTTCAACTGCATCAGCACATCCGCATTGCGGCACCCCGGCATCGGTGCCCCGGCGTGGTCATGGGCGGTCAGGAAAGCCTCGCATTGATCCGTCGCGCCGCAGCCGCGGCAGCGGGTGATCATCGCGGCCCAGTCCGCGTGGCTGATATCCCCCGCGGCAAAGGCAGATGTAAGATCCGCCCCCACAGCCTGGCCCATCCGGGCCATCAGCCGCAAATGATACAAGGGGTCCCCCAATGGCTGCATGTTCGAACTCCTTAAAGAGACCGGAAGAAATCCGGAGCCATCAGGCCTGCTGCTCGTTCAAATAGCCAAGCAGATCGCGGTTGCGGCAGAAATCAGGCGCCTCGGCACCGGGGCGCGGCCCTTCGGCCAGCCACTTGCGGCAAGCCCCGACGCCGCCGCAACGGCTGCAGCGCAGCACTGCCTCGGCGATCTCGTCAAAGCGCAAAGTTCCGGCAACCGCCTCTTCCTCAAGATCCAGCCCGACAGTGCCGGCCATCCGGTCAAACAGTTCGGCGTGCTTTTTCAGATCGGCATGGG
>NZ_LUKH01001054.1:0-1317 GCF_001593695.1 Leisingera sp. F5
GACGAAACGGGCGACCACTTTCTTGGTGCCGGCCTTCTCGAAATCCACTTCCAGCTTGTCGCCCTCGATGCCTGTAATGGCGCCGTAACCGAACTTTTGATGGAACACGCGTTCGCCCAGGGTGAAGCTGGACGTCGCAGTTAGGTCGATCACCTGATGCTTGCTTTCCTTGGGCTGCGACATCCCGCGCTCGCCTGCCCGCGCTTGCATCCGCTTCCAGCCGGGGGAGTTGTAGCCATCAGCCTGAGCCATTTTCTCTTCGATGGTGGAGCGGACCTGACCGCCGCCCATAGTGCCGCCCGGTGCTGCCGCGCCGTAGCCGCCGCCGTAAAGGCCCGGAGGGGTCAACACCTCGACATGCTCCTCCGGCAGCTCATCAATGAAGCGGGACGGCAATTGCGACTGCCATTGGCCAAACACCCGGCGGTTGCCGGCAAAGGAAATGGTGCAGATCTGCTCGGCGCGGGTTATGCCGACATAAGCCAGGCGGCGTTCTTCCTCGAGGCCTTTCTGGCCGCTTTCATCCATCGAGCGCTGCGAGGGGAACAACCCGTCCTCCCAGCCCGGCAGGAAGACCGCGGGGAACTCCAGGCCCTTGGCCGCGTGCAGGGTCATGATCGAAACCTTCTCGTCCGCATCCTGCTTGTCGTTGTCCATCACCAGGCTGACGTGCTCCAGGAAACCCTGCAAGTTCTCGAAAGACTCCAGCGCCTTCACCAGTTCCTTGAGGTTTTCCAGGCGGCCGGGCGAATCCGGGTTCTTGTCGTTCTGCCACATGGCGGTGTAGCCGCTTTCATCCAGGATGATCTCGGCCAGTTCCATATGGGTGATGTCCGCGTCGCCGGCCATATGGCCCCAGCGGGCAATACCCTCGACCAGCTGGCGCAGGGCGCCGCCGCCCTTGCCCTTGATCTGGCCAGCCTCAACGGCCAACCGGGCGCCTTCGACCAGCGAGACGCCGTTTTCGCGGGCAATGCCCTGAATGGTCTGCTGCGCCTTGTCGCCAAGGCCGCGTTTCGGCGTGTTGACAATGCGTTCAAACGCCAGATCGTCATCCGGGGAGACCACAACGCGAAAATAGGCCATGGCATCACGGATTTCGAGCCGCTCATAGAACCGCGGGCCGCCGATCACCCGGTACGGCAGGCCGATGGTCAGAAACCGGTCCTCAAACGCACGCATCTGGTGCGAGGCCCGCACGAGGATGGCCATGCTGTTGAGGCCGATGGGTGCCTGGCCGCGGGTGCCGCGCTGCATCGCCTCGATCTCTTCACCGATCCAGCGGGCCTCTTCCTCGCCGTCCCAATGGCCGATCAG
>NZ_LUKH01001055.1:0-1316 GCF_001593695.1 Leisingera sp. F5
CATCAGACCATGACACCCGAGAACGCGGCCCGCCAGCGGGCGCTGTATGAAGGCTGCGAAGGCCCGGTATTGGCCTATTGCGCCTCCGGCACCCGCTGTTCGGTGGTCTGGGCGCTCAGCCAGGCCTGCGATATGTGCGCCGATGACATTCTGCAAAAAACCGCAGCGGCCGGCTATCAGCTGGACGGGTTGCGGCCAGCACTAGATTCCCTGGCTGACAATTAATCCTGTGAAAATACTGCCTGCGTGAGACATTGCAGGCAGCGGCCAAGCCGTTGGCCAGCGCAGGAAACCCGGATCCCGCCAATTCTGATCATCCTTGGGCGCAGCGCCGTGCGTCAACAGCACTAGGAGCCTGCCCTGGATAGTTGCGCAGGCAGCCCACGGTTTGGAACGGCTAAGAGGGTATGGCTGCCCGCGGCGGCTCCCGGCAAAGGTCCTGGATTTCAGGGCCGATTGGCGCCCGCGCGCAGCGCGGAGAACCGAATAAATCAGTTGCTTCCCGGCAATGCGCCATCCAGCCCGGCCAATTGCGAGATTTCTGCCGCCGCATCCCCTGGGTCAAAATCCCCCAAGTCGACCGCAGGAAGATCAGGCAAGTCAGGCAAACCGCCGTCCAGCCCATCCATGCCCAAAGCGCCATCGTCGCCGAGACCTGGCAAATCCATTGCGCCCATTCCGCCCATGGCGTCGTCCAGGCCGCCCATGCCCCCCATGCCGCCGTCAAAACCGCCGTCACCCAGCGCAGGAAGCCCATTGCTGTCCATACCATGACCGCCGCCGCCCAGTCCCGGTGCCGCTTCCAACGCAGGCAGGCCCGTGTCGTCCATCGGGTCCTGCAGGCCCTGCGCGGCGATTCCCATATCGAGTGCGGGAGGTCCGCCGCCCATCAGATCGGTGCCTGCCCCGTCGGAGAACCCCATTCCTTCTGCCCCGGCATCGCCTGCCAGCCTGGCTCCGGACTGATTCAGCCGGACCGCGCGCGCGCCGTTCATCTGGCCCAGGCGCCCCTGCGCAACCGACTGGCCTCCAATGGTCAGAAGGTCGGTTTCATACAGGTAGGCGGAATCCAGCGGCAGCGAATCGCCGACTTTGAGACCGGCAAAATCCCTCAAGGGCACCCGCATCTTGCACAAAACTGCCGACAGCTCCGCCCGGATTGCCCCCAGGTTGCGGCCCAGAGATGGACCTTGGGCACCGTTCCCCTGGCCGTCCTGCAGCTCTTCGGCAGTGGGTTCCGGAAGAATCAGCTTCATCACGCCCTGCATGGCGCCGCAGGCCAGGTCCAGGTTCAGTTCGATCACCCGGTAATCCTC
>NZ_LUKH01001056.1:0-1314 GCF_001593695.1 Leisingera sp. F5
GGCATCCCACAGCCCCTGAGAGGGCGCTCTGACGCTCTCACGGGCCTTGTCCATGACCGCCCCATAGGTTTCCGGGGAAAGGTGCTGGCGCTGGGTGATCTCTTTCCGGGTGCCGCGCACGATTTCACTGTCCAGATGCTCACGGCACCAATCGGCCCAGGACGTCTGCAAGGCGGAGTATTCGTTCCGCTCGCCCGTGGCCTCCTTCAGCTCGCGCAGTGCCTTGTTGGTCGAGATCACCGGCTTGCCCCGGCTTTCCCGGACCGGGGAGACCAGCACATCGACCACGGCCCCGCCCTTCTCATCGAGATCGAGGCGGGTGGCGATCACCGATCCTTTGCCGCCCCAGCCCTCGGCCCATGCCTTCGCCTGGTCGAAGAGCTGGCGGTTACGCGGGTTGTCGGGGTCATGCAGGCTGCCGGCCTTCTCCACCCATTCCGGGGACACCACGCAGATGGCCTGCAAGCAGAGCGGCGAGCCTTTCCGTTCGCCGGCCCCCAGCTCGGTCTTGTGGGCTTTGAAGGCGGCGAGATAGTCGCGGTCGTTCTCGGCCTTTGACCAGGCTAGACCGAAACCGGGTTCCGCATCGTCCCGGACCCGCGCCTTGCCGGTCTCGTCGTGGCGCTGCGCATGGAGGGACGCCCCACGAAGCTGGGCGATGGTGGTGAGCTTGTTGATGCGGATGGCTGCCTTGAACATGGGCCGGTGATAACGGGGATCGACGGAATTGTCATTTGAAATGACAACCCACTAGGCAATTCTCTGCGAGCTGCTCCGCTAATTGCCATGGGCCAGAGGCGCTGCGCCCTCTTGGATCACCTGCTGTTCGCCCGCCGAGCGGGCGAAAAATCCCTGCCTTCCCCTGCCTTTTGGTGGACGATGTCAGTCAGGGATTTGAGGGGCGCCGAACCGTTGCGCAAAATCTGGCGGCAGCAGATGCCGGCGCTTTGGCGGCGTCCGCTCCCAGATTTCCGCATCGGTCAGGGTCTCGGAGCTGACCTCGTAATTCCCGCAGTCGAAGCGGGACGAGCAATCAGAGGGAGCATTCTCGTAGCGGTCGTGAGGCATTTGTTTCCCGATCTGGCTAGGGCCACATCTGCGCGGCGTGGAGCACGCGCAGCACCGTCACCGCCGCTGCGGTTTCGGTATAGACCACGATATAGTTTGGCCGGACCACCAGTTCCCGGGTGCCTTCTACCCTGCCGGGGCGGCAGCGTTTCGGGTGAGCCGGGAGCTGCGCCACCTTGCCCTGGATTTCTTCCACCAGGGCAAGGGCTGCGTCCGGGTTGTCGTCCGAGATGTAATCGGCAATCG
>NZ_LUKH01001057.1:0-1314 GCF_001593695.1 Leisingera sp. F5
GTCTACTGGAGCTGGAAGTTCAACGACGTGAGCCAGGGCCAGGACCGCACACCGCTGTGGATACCGCAAAGCGTGATGCTGTTCGGCGGGGCTGTTCTGGCCGTCGCCCTCACCGATCATCTGATCCATGTGATCTTTCGCGGCGACCACCGCATCACCCGGGATCTGGACGACCAGAGCCACGCGGAGTAAGCCTCATGGAAAATATCTCAGTCATCATTCTGTTTCTCTTTGTGCTGTTCACCCTGCTGGGCAGCGGCGTCTGGGTTGGCCTGGCGCTGATGGGCGTGGCCTGGGTCGGCATGGAGCTGTTCACCACCCGCCCCGTCGGCGACGTGATGCTGACCACGATCTGGTCGGCCTCCTCCAGCTGGACGCTGACGGCGCTGCCGATGTTCATCTGGATGGGTGAAATCCTCTATCGCACCCGATTATCCGAGGACATGTTCAAGGGGCTCTCCCCCTGGATGGCGCCCCTGCCCGGCGGTCTGGTGCATACCAATATCGTCGGCTGCACGGTGTTCGCCGCGGTCTCTGGCTCTTCTGCCGCGACGCTGACCACGGTGGGCAAGATGTCGATCCCGGAACTGCGCAAGCGCAACTACCCGGAGAAGATGATTATCGGCACGCTTACTGGTGCGGCCACGCTGGGCCTTATGATCCCGCCGTCGCTGACGCTGATCGTCTATGGTGTCACCATCAATGAATCGATCACCAAGCTGTTCTTTGCCGGCATCCTGCCCGGTCTGGTGCTGGCGGCGATGTTCATGGGCTATGTGGCGATCTATTCCAAATTCGGCAAGGATTGGAACCCGGATCAGGAAGGCAAGCTCACCTTTGCCGAGAAGATCCGTAACTCCCGCTTTCTGGCGCCGGTGATTGCGTTGATCATTGTGGTAATCGGCTCAATGTACCTGGGCTTTGCGACAGCGACCGAGGCCGCTGCATTTGGCGTCATCGGGTCGCTGCTGCTGGCGCTGACACAAGGCTCGCTGACCTGGAAGACCTTCACCGAAAGTCTGATGGGTGCCACCCGCACCAGCGCGATGATTGCGCTGATCCTGGCGGGGGCTGCGTTCCTGTCTCTGTCGATGGGCTTTACCGGTTTGCCGCGGGGGCTGGCGGATCTGATCGCCGGATGGGAACTGTCGCGCATCGAATTGCTGATGGTGCTTCTGGTCTTCTATATCGTGCTGGGCTGTTTCCTCGACGGCATTTCCTCGGTGGTGCTGACTATGGCGGTGGTGGAGCCGATGATCCGTCAGGCGGGCATTGACCTCATCTGGTTCGGCATCTTCATCGTGGTGGTGGTTG
>NZ_LUKH01001058.1:0-1314 GCF_001593695.1 Leisingera sp. F5
CGCAGCTAGGGTGCGCGGCATGACAGAATACAGTGATAAGCATCTGCAAGCGGTCCTGCAGCGGGCCAAGACGGTGGCGGTTGTCGGCGTGTCGATGAACCCGGTGCGCCCCAGCTATTACGTGGCGCGCTATCTGGGCCTTAAGGGGTACCGGGTGATTCCGGTGAACCCCGGCCATGCTGGCAAGATGTTGTTTGGCGAGACGGTGCGGGCCAGTCTTTCTGATATCGATGCCCCGGTGGATATGGTCGACATCTTCCGCCGCTCCGAAGCGGTGCCGCCGATTGTGGACGAGGCGCTGGAAATGTTTCCTGACTTGCAGACCATCTGGATGCAGATCGGGGTGCAACATGCTGAGGCTGCTGCCAAGGCCGAGGCGCGCGGTGTGACGGTGATCCAGAACCGCTGTCCCAAGATCGAATATCAGCGTTTGTTCGGAGAGTTGCGGTTCGGCGGTTTCGCCACCGGAATCATATCCTCGAAACTTTGAGGGGGCGCGGGGCGGAGGTGCTCCCGCCCATTCCTGCACCCTTCGGGGCGGCCTCCACGGTTGGGCCGGGCTCCGCTGCGCGGCGCAAGAAGAAGGTTTTGCTGTGAGACCCTTGAGAGGGTGAGGGCCGTCTAGGAATTGATTCGGGAGATCAAATCAGGCGCGAACGGGCGGAGCCCTGCCCTCAAGGGCCTTTCTGATTGTGTTTTCCGAATGCGCGTCAAGGGCAAGCCGCGCTGGCGCGCGGAGGTTGCGCCTGCCTTGATCCGCGGCCGCAGGAGGGGGGTCAGCTCTTGCGGCGGCTGGCCTTCTCGGTGACGCCGCTCAGGCCCTGGCGTTCCGCCAGCACCTGCAGCACATCGTCCAGCGCCACATTGCGGGCGGCCAGCATCACCAGGAAATGATAAAGCACATCGGCCCCTTCTGAGGCGAGCCCCGCCTTGTCATCCTTCACCGCTTCGATGATGGCCTCGATGGCTTCCTCACCGAATTTCTCGGCGCATTTCTCCGGTCCCTTGGCCAGCAGCCTGGCGGTCCAGCTGCTGTCCGGATCAGCGCCCTTGCGCGAGAGGATGGTGGCTTCGAGATCGTGCAGCAGGCTCATCACATGCCCCTTCAGTTCAGCCGCATGGGAATGCCGGCGGCGGCCATGTGGTTCTTGGCTTCCTGGATGGTGTATTCCCCGAAGTGGAAGATCGAGGCCGCCAGCACCGCGCTTGCGCCGCCTTTGGTCACGCCCTCCACCAGGTGATCCAGGTTGCCGACGCCGCCCGAGGCAATCACCGGTACGTCCACCGCATCGGAAATAGCCTTGGTCAGCGGCA
>NZ_LUKH01001059.1:0-1313 GCF_001593695.1 Leisingera sp. F5
CGCGTCTTCGCTGTTCTGCGCATCTGCAATCTGTTCACCGCCCGAGAGCAGGCTCTTGCCATAGCTGGCCGCCTCTCCCCAAATCGACTGGCCGTCCCCGGCAGCAAGCCCGGCGAGGCTGGTTGCCTCCTTGGCGGCACGGGCCCGGGTAAAGCGGTCCTGCAGGATGGTGCTGTAGTCGGTTGCGCTTAGATCGCCCCAATTCAACCCCGCGTCACGGGTCTGGATGTAGTAGTCATACCCGATCACCGCCTGGGTGCTGAACACCAGGATGCCCATTGCCTTCTTCAGTCCCATGCCATTCTCCGGTTTTGCGAAACGCTCCGGCTTTATCCCAAATCAGGACCCGGCGCAGAATTGCGGCACTATTCCGGCAATTCAGGGAAGAGTACTATGCAATTGCCGCTGCCCGGCCAGGGCCACTGCCCTGCCGGTTGCTGCTGCATTCTGCCGGTGCTGATCCGTGGGTGCTGTCTGATGCTTTGATCGTCAGCAGTAAGGAGTGGCGGCGCCGCCAACAGGCGGAGGCGGGACGGGAGGTTCCTCCCGCAAGCTGAACGTTGTCTCTGCGTGCCCTCGCCAAAGGGCCCTGTTCCAAATGCCGGGGGTGTCAGGCCCGGCGGTGACCGCGATCGAGCAGGATCATGGCAGAGCGGGTTTAAAATGCGGTGAGGCACGCGCGCGCCGGATGCGCAACACCTTGGCCCTGCGTCCCGGTGCCGCCGCCGGGCAGTGAGTATTTGAGAAAAGATGAAGAGGCAGGGTTGCGCTTCATCTTCTTCAAAATACTCAAATTCCGCCGCTGATCCAGCATGGACTGCAGGCGGCTCCTGCGGCTCACATCTCCAGGATCTTGCCCGGGTTCATGATATTCTCCGGATCAAGTGCGGCCTTTATGGCTGCCATGTAGCGGATGGTTTCGCCTAGTTCCTTCTGCAGGTAGGGCCGTTTGCCCTGACCGATGCCGTGTTCTCCGGTGCAGGTTCCGTCCATCGAGATCGCCAGGTCGTTCAGCCAGCCGACATAATCATCCGCCTTCTGCCGCTCGATCCCGCTGTCCATATCGATCAGCAGCAGCGCATGAAAATTGCCGTCGCCCACATGGCCGACAATCGGCGCCATCAGTCCCATGCTCTCGGCTTTGTCTCGCGCAGCGCCGACGCATTCCGCTAGGCGGGAGATCGGCACGCAGACGTCGGTGGAGATCCCCTTGGCGCCCGGGCGCAGCTGCAGGCTGGCCCAATACATGTCATGGCGCGCCTGCCACAGCTTGTTGCGCTCCTCGGCTGTTGAGGTTGCCGCTGCATCAAAGC
>NZ_LUKH01001060.1:0-1313 GCF_001593695.1 Leisingera sp. F5
GAGCACAAGTTGCAGAAGACCGGTCGGCGGCAGATCACAGGAAATGCGCTGGATGCCGTTGCGGCCGGAGTGCTTGTAACTGAGCGCGAGCCGGGCACCGCCGTTCTCCCGCGCCTCCATCGAAAATATCTTTGCAGGCATGACGCGGGTTATTATGGAAGGCTGCTGGACCTTCAAGCCGCGGCCGGCAGGTCCGGTGATGCTAGGCGGCCATGCGCCGAAAGTAAGGCAGCACATGGAAGGGACTTATCTGCAAAGAGAGTACCCTTGGCCATTCCGGATTTTTTCAGGCTACGCGGAGTTGCGGTGCTCAGTGAGGGGAAACGCCTAATCCGCCATTGATTGAATTGATGGCCTTATGCATGCCTGCCTGCAAGAAATTCTGCGGACCAGTCAATTTCCGGGGCCGATACACCGCTTACAATGACTTGGTGAGAGATATGGCTCGACTTAGCAAGAGCGCAACTGCACCGCGTATACTGGGTGAGGACCTTGATCCAGCTGAAGTTACGGCTTTGCTAGGTAAAGAACGCGACCGGTCTGAACGAAAGGGGGATAAGATTGCATTGCCCAAACAAGGCTATCGGATGGCCGATACCGGGGCCTGGGTAATCAGAGCTAGCCGGATGGAACCGGGAAATCTGGATGCGCAGGTTTCTCAAATTCTTCAAGGCACAGGTGACGGTCTTGGTATTTGGCAAGACCTTTCCCGCCGGTTAGATGTTCACCTGTTCTGCGGTGTGTTTCTCAGTGAAGAAAACGAAGGTTTTTGCATCTCGCGTGAAACAATGGGTCTGCTAGGTGTTCGTGGAATTGCTGTGGACTTTGGTATCTACGCGGCCGGTGAATAGTAACTTGTGATGCCTATTGCCGCTCAAGGTTCATGACAAAGCGCTAGCGATAGCTGAAAATATTCAAAACACCCCCATCGCCAGCCCCGCGCCCAACGCCAGCCCCAGTTCGCGGCAGGTCTCCAGCTGATCCTCCGGGATCACCTTCTCCGCCAGAATGGCCTCCGGCGTCTGCGCATGGGTGCAGAGGATCAGCGGCGTCTGCACCTCTTTCAGACGCCAACCGGTGGCAATCCGTGCGCATTGGCGCGCTGCGTTTTTCCCGTCCGATCCGGCGCAGACCATCTGTGCATAAGGCCGCCCTGCAATCTGCCCCAGTACAGGATAATAGCAACGGTCAAAGAATTCCTTCATCTGGCCGGACAGCGCCGCCAAGTTCTCCGGCGCACAGAAGATGTAGCCATCCGCGGCCAGCAGATCCTCCGGCCCGGCCTCTTCGGCCCGCTTCAGAACAGTGGAAAC
>NZ_LUKH01001061.1:0-1311 GCF_001593695.1 Leisingera sp. F5
GTGCAGACAATACCTGACGCCACCCGGGCATCGTACCCGGCACGCAGCATGGCTGGCAGGGCGATCATGCCCATGGCCACAACCGTGGCGCCCACAATGCCTGTCGAGGCCGCCAGCAGCGCCCCCACCAGCACAACCGAGATGCCCAGCCCGCCCTTCAACTGGCCGAACAACCGTCCCATGGTGTCCAGCAGGTCTTCGGCAATGCGGCTTTTCTCCAGGATCGCCCCCATCAGAACGAACAGCGGAATGGCGATCAGCACCTGGTTGCTCAGCAGGCCGAAAACCCGTTGGCCAAGCGCGCCCAGCAGCGAGATGTCCATCACCCCCAGTATCCACCCGAGACAGGCAAAGATGATCGCAACACCGGCGATGGAAAAGGCCACCGGAAACCCAATGAGGATCGCCGCCATCAGGGCTGCGAACATGATCAGGTCAAGGTATGCGGTCATTGGGCGTCACTTTCGGAAAACAGGCGGATCAGCAGGGCAGCAGATTGCAGCATAACCAGCACACAAAAGGCTGGGATCAGTGACTTCAGCAGGAACACGGCTTCGATGCCGCCAACCGCGATCGGGCCTTCGAATATTGCCCAGGAATTGCGTACCGACGGCCAGGACCAGTACAAAAGCGCGGCCATTGATGGCAGCAGCAGGAACAGGTGGCCGAAGATGTCGATGCGGCGCTGCGACCGGGGGCTGAGGCCGGCGTAAAACACATCAACCCGCACATGCTTGTCGACAAGCAGCGTGTAGCCCGCGGCGAGCATGAACAGGGTTGCGTGCATATAGAGGACGCTTTCCTGTGCGGCGATGGAGTTCACTCCGAACACATAGCGGCCGACCACGATCGCAAACTGTGTCAGCACCATGATCAGCGCCAGCCAGCGCACCACATGCGCCAGCCCCCGGTTGATCCCGTCCAGCGCATTTGCAACCCGCCGCATTCCACTCTCTCCCCATCAAAAAGCCGGCGCCCGCCGTTCCGGGCGCCGGCTGCCGTTGCTGCCCGTCAGTAACCCATTACCGAGGCACGGGCGTTCATCTGGCCGTTATCGGCATAGGTCATATAGCTGCCGATGCTGTCGCGGTAGCCAAGGAAGCTTTCGGTAATGCGGCGCACGAGCTCATCGTCGTCCTCCTGCAAGTCGGTGATCACCTCCTTGGCAGCAGCGCCCATTGCGGCGATCACATCCTCGGGGAACATCTTCACCTGCACGCCATCCTCTTCGACCATCTTCTTCAGCGCCAGGGCGTGTTTGGTGGTGTATTCCGTCCAAACCGGATTGTAGAGGCTTTCGCAGGCCAGCGA
>NZ_LUKH01001062.1:0-1311 GCF_001593695.1 Leisingera sp. F5
CATCTGCCTCAACCACAACGTCGGGGATCTCCACATGAGCACGCAGGACAAGGTCATTGCAATTATTGCCGAACAGGCGGTTCTTGAGCCGTCGGATGTGACCCTCGACAGCACGTTGGAAGACCTGGGCATCGATAGCCTGGGCCTGGTCGAAAGCATATTCGCCATTGAGGAGGAGTTTGATGTTTCGATTCCCTTCAATGCGAATGAACCCGAAAACAGTGATTTTAACATTTCCAATGTTGCGGCTATCGTCGAAGGCATCGACAAGCTGATTTTGAAAAAAGCGTAAGATAGCCCATGAAGCGCGTCGTCATCACCGGGGCTGGAACCATCAATGCCTTGGGACATTCCGTGCCCGCCACACTGGAGGCCATGCGCGAAGGCCGCTGCGGCATTGGAGAGTTGGAGTTTCGCGATGTGGACCGTCTGGCAATCCGCATCGGCGGTCAGGTCCGCGGGTTTGAGGCAGAAGGGCGGTTCAACCGCCAACAGATGAGCCTCTACGACCGGTTCACCCAGTTCACCCTGACTGCCGCTGAAGAGGCGATCGAACAGTCAGGCCTGGAGTTCCATGGCGATCTGTCTGCCAAGGCCGGCGTGGTTTTGGGCAACTCCGGCGGCGGTATGCAGACGCTGGATGAAAACTACCGCAGCGTCTACGAGGACGGCAAGAACCGGGTGCATCCCTTTGTGGTGCCCAAGCTGATGAACAATGCTGCAGCCGGCCATGTGTCGATGCAGTTCAACCTCAAGGGTCCCAGTTTCACCGTGTCCACGGCCTGTGCGTCCTCCAACCATGCGATGGCGCAGGCGTTCCAGATGGTGCGCTCGGGCATGAGCCCGGTGATGATCACCGGCGGCTCTGAATCCATGCTGTGCTTTGGCGGGGTCAAGGCCTGGGAGGGGCTGCGGGTGATGTCCAAGGACGCCTGCCGCCCGTTCAGCGCCAACCGCAATGGTATGGTGCAGGGCGAGGGCGCAGGCATTTTTGTGTTCGAAGAGTATGAGCACGCCAGGGCACGGGGTGCTGAAATTCTGTGCGAAGTCATCGGCTTTGCCATGTCATCGGACGCAGCGGACATCGTGATGCCCAGCAAGCAGGGCGCCGCCCGCGCCATTTCGGGCGCTTTGCAGGATGCCCGTATCAACGCGTCTGAGGTGGGATATATCAACGCTCATGGCACCGGCACCGCTGCCAATGACAAGACTGAATGCGCTGCCGTCGCGGATGTTTTCGGCCCCCATGCGGACAGCCTGATGATCTCCTCCACTAAATCCATGCATGGCCATCTTATCGGCGGCACCGGT
>NZ_LUKH01001063.1:0-1310 GCF_001593695.1 Leisingera sp. F5
CCGCGGGTCAGGGTAAAGCGCGGCAGGCCCTTCACCTCATGCCCCTCGAACACGTTGTAGTCGATCGAGGACTGCTGGCTGGCGGCGGAGATCGTCTTGGTCTTTGTCGGGTCCCAGACCACCAGGTCGGCATCTGCGCCTACCAGAACTGCACCCTTTTTCGGGTAACAATTCAGGATCTTGGCAATGTTGGTTGAGGTGACGGCGACAAATTCGTTCGGGGTGATCCGGCCCGTTTCAACGCCATGGGTCCACAGCATCGGCATCCGGTCCTCCAGCCCGCCGGTGCCGTTCGGGATCTTGGTGAAATCCCCTACACCTGTCCGCTTTTGCTCTGTGGTAAAGGCGCAGTGATCGGTAGCCACAACTGACAGAGAGCCCGACTGCAGACCGGCCCACAGGCTGTCCTGATGCTGCTTGTTGCGGAACGGCGGCGACATCACCCGGCGGGCAGCGTGGTCCCAGTCCTTGTTAAAATACTCGCTCTCATCCAAGGTCAAATGCTGGATAAGCGGCTCGCCCCAGACCCGCTTGCCCTGCATCCGGGCGCGGCGGATGGCCTCATGGCTATCCTCGCAGGAGGTGTGCACGACGTACAGCGGCACGCCCGCCATGTCGGCAATCATGATGGCGCGGTTGGTGGCCTCGCCCTCAACCTGCGGCGGGCGGGAATAGGCGTGCGCCTCAGGGCCGGTATTGCCTTGTGCCAGCAGTTTGGCCGATAGCTCCGCCACCACATCGCCGTTTTCCGCATGCACCATGGCAATGCCCCCCAGCTCTGCCAGCCGCTGGAATGAGGAATACAGCTCGTCATCATTCACCATCAGCGCGCCCTTATAGGCCATGAAGTGCTTGAAGGTATTGATGCCGCGCTCCTGGATCACGGTCTTGATGTCGTCAAAGACCTGCTCACCCCACCATGTCACAGCCATGTGGAAGGAGTAATCGCAATTGGCGCGGGTCGATTTGTTGTCCCAGCGTTTCAGTGCATCCAGCAGGCTCTCACCCGGATTGGGCAGTGCAAAATCCACCACCATGGTGGTGCCGCCCGCGAGCCCGGCACGGGTGCCGCTCTCAAAATCATCCGAAGAATAGGTCCCCATGAAGGGCATCTCCAGATGTGTATGCGGATCGATCCCGCCCGGCATCACAAAACAGCCGGTGGCGTCCAGTTCCTCATCGCCTTTGAGGCTCTGGCCGATCTGGGTTATTACCCCGTTTTCGATCAGCACATCGGCCTTGTAAGTCAGATCGGCGGTCACGATGGTGCCGTTTCTGATGACTTTAGTCATGACTATAACTCCCTGAAT
>NZ_LUKH01001064.1:0-1310 GCF_001593695.1 Leisingera sp. F5
ATATGGATTGGCGGACGGCAATGATGTGTTCAAATTCCTCTTGGGAGAGTGCAGATGAGTGCTTCCACGGATCCGATTGAACCGCCCAGGCTGGGCGAACCCTACTTGCTGACGCCGGGGCCATTGACCACCTCTTACGCAGTGAAACAGGCGATGCTGCGGGATTGGGGCAGCTGGGACGATGATTTCCGCGGAATGACCCGCGATATCCGCAGCCGGTTGCTGGCGTTGCTCGGCGAAGGTGCGGAGGATTTCGACTGTGTGCCGATGCAGGGTTCCGGCAGCTTTGCGGTGGAGGCGATGCTGGGGTCCTTCATTCCCCGTGATGGCAAGGCGCTGGTGCTGGCCAATGGCGCCTATGGGCAGCGATCGGCGCAAACGCTGACATACCTGGACCGCGATCACGTGGTGCTGGACAAGGGCGACTACCTGCCGCCGCGCGGGGACGAGGTGGCGCAGATTCTGGCAGATGACCCTGCGATTACCCATGTGGTGGCAATCCATTGCGAGACGTCCTCGGGCATCCTCAACCCAATCGCCGAGATATCCAAGGCGGTGTATGCCGCGGGCCGTAAGCTTCTGATTGATTCCATGTCGGCCTTTGGTGCGATTGATCTGCAGCCCTCGGACATTCGTTATGAGGCAATGGTGTCGTCGGCCAACAAGTGCATTGAGGGCGTGCCGGGCTTCGGCTTTGTCATCACCCGCACGTCTGAGATTGAAGCCGCCAAGGGCAACTGCCATTCGCTGTCGTTGGACATCCACGCGCAATGGGCCAATATGGAAAAGACCGGCCAGTGGCGCTTTACCCCGCCGACCCATGCGGTTGCCTCCTTTCTGGAAGCGCTTAAGGCGCATGAAGCTGAAGGTGGTGTTGCTGGCCGCGGCGCCCGGTATGCGCGCAACCGCGATGTACTGGTTGCGGGGATGCGGGAATTGGGCTTTGAGACGCTGCTGGCTAGCCGCTGGCTGTCGCCCATCATCGTCACATTCTTTTGCCCTGCGGATGAGAATTTCGTGTTCAGCCGCTTTTACAGCCTGATGAAGGCGAAGGGTTTTATCATCTACCCTGGCAAACTGACCGCTGTGGACAGCTTTCGCATCGGCTGCATCGGGCAGATGGATGAACATGTAATGCGGCGGGTTGTGACCGCTGCCCAGGAAACGCTTGCCGAAATGGGCGTCGCAAGCGCGGCCCCGCCTGCTGCGGCGCTGGAAGAACGCGCCAAACTGGCTGCCTGAAGACAAAGGACCCCGAGATATGACCACCCACACCCCCGTCATCGCCAATGGGCGCAGCTACCCGGTCC
>NZ_LUKH01001065.1:0-1308 GCF_001593695.1 Leisingera sp. F5
CTGCAGGATTGCCAGGTCGCTGGCCTTGTCGCCCAGGATCACCCGCGCATTGTATTCGCGCCGGTCAGAGGTCACCACCCGGATTTCGGTGGCCATGCCCACAACATGAAAGTTGGAGACCACGATACCGTCGCCCGACAGGATCACGCCCGAGCCCAGCGAGTTCTCCACCCGCGGCTGCGGCTTGGCGAAGCCGCGGAAGAAATCATCAAAGAACGGATCGTTCATGAACGGCGAACGGCGGCGCTGCTGCACCTGGCGCACTACCTTGGCGTAGATGTTGACCACTGCCGGCGAGGCGTCTTTGACCAGCGGCGCAAAGCCCAGCGCGATGTCCGCCTGGTTCTGCGGCACCCGGGTTTCGGCTGCGGCCGGCAGGGCGAGAACAATGGCAAGGGCGGTCAGGACTGGGCGGATCATGGGGGCTCCGTTTGTTGCTGTGCGATGGATATGCGGAGCGCGCGCCCGGATTGCAAGACATGAGCAGTTGCGACGGCACAGGGACGCAGCCCCTCTTGGCCTTGCGGCCAATTCACCCCGAGGTATTTTGGACCAGAAAGAAGCCGGCGGCCGGCCAGGCGCATCAGGCTTTCTTACTTGCCGGCATATCCGCAGTCCCGCCGCTGCAAGGGAGGCACGCGCCGCCAGGCATGTGCCCCTTTGCAGCATCAGGCTTCTGCCAGGCTCGGTTCAGCCGCCCGTCCCGCATGGGCACGCCGTGCAGTGACGGCTTCTGCCAGCGCCTCCAGTTCTTGTACTGTATCCGCCCAGCCCAGGCAGCCATCGGTAACCGACTGCCCGTAAGTGAGGTCCCCTTTGCCCAGATCCTGACGGCCGGCCACCAGATGGCTTTCGATCATCACGCCCGTAATGCGCGCATCACCGCCAGCGATCTGCCCGGCGATGCCGCGCAGCACGGCGGGCTGCTTCATGGGGTCCTTGCCGCTGTTGGCATGGCTGGCGTCGATCATTACATGGCCGCGGATGCCGTCCTTTTCCGCCAGTTTGCAGGCCGCATCGACCGAGGCTGCGTCATAGTTGGTGCCGCCGCCGCCGCGCAGGATCAGGTGGCCGTCCGGATTGCCGCTGGTCGCCGCAATCGCCGCACGGCCTGATTTGGCCAATGCCATGAAATGGTGCGGATGCGCCGCCGAGCGCACCGCATCAACCGCGATCTGCAGATTGCCGCGGGTGCCGTTCTTGAACCCTACCGGGCAGGAAAGGCCGGAGGCCATCTCGCGGTGGATCTGGCTTTCGGTGGTGCGGGCGCCAATGGCGGCCCAGGCGACCATATCTGAGATGTACTGC
>NZ_LUKH01001066.1:0-1306 GCF_001593695.1 Leisingera sp. F5
GCCGCGCCCGCGGCCGGAAAGAACTGAGCGCATAAGCTCAGTTCCCGTTCTGACGGACATGACACCGCCGGAGGCCCCCAAGGACGGCACTGCTGCCCGAGGGGACACGCCTCCGGCGGTGTCCGTTTGCGCAGCTGTTGCGCCAAAGATCGAGGTCATGGCCAAGCGCCGTGATTTCCTTGCCTGTGCCCGCTCCCCTGCCCGCAAGCAGGGCACCAAGGGGATGATGGTTCAGGGCCGCAACCGTGCCGATGACGCCGGTATCCGGATGGGCTTCACCTGCTCCAAAAAGGTCGGCAATGCCGTTGCCCGCAACCGCGCCAAACGACGGCTGCGCGAGGCCGCGCGGATGATTCTTCCCGCGCATGGCCGCCCGGGCTGGGATTACGTGCTGATTGGCCGCGCGGTGGAGACCGCCCAGCGCCCGTTTGAGGAGCTGAAGCGCGATCTGATCTATGCGCTGAAAAAGATCCACGGCCAGTAAGCCAGCAAAAACCAGGCTCCGCGCATGCCCGCGGGAAGTCCGTGCCACTATGGATGCCGTTCGTCCGGCCGATAGGCCGGACAGCGCCCGCCCCTCCCCACGGGAGGGCGCTGCCCTCATTGCCATGCGGCGCAGCTCACCTTATCTAATCCGCATGACCCCCCTGGCCCATATCCTCGCCCTGCCTGTGCGCGCCTACCGGCTGCTGTTCAGCCCTTGGGTCGGTTTTAACTGCCGCTACCAGCCCACCTGCTCGGCCTACGCGTTGGAAGCACTGGAAAAACATGGCGCTGTGAAAGGCGCCTGGCTCACCGTCCGCCGCATAGGCCGCTGCCATCCGCTTGGCGGCGATGGCTATGACCCGGTCCCGGACACCAAGAACTGACGCCGGAACACCTTTTTTTCTTGGCAAAATGCACTTCCTCAGCTAGGGCGCGGCCATGCTTGATGATGATCTGGACGAAATCCACCCGCTGTTTGCCGGCGCCCCCTCGACCACCGAGTTCAAGAAGCTCAGGAAGCGCATCGTGCGCTATGCGCGCGAGGCGATCGACCAATACGGCATGGTGGAGCGCCGCGCAGACGGCAGCACCCCGAAATGGCTGGTCTGCCTGTCGGGCGGCAAGGACAGCTATACCCTGCTGGCGGTACTGTACGAGCTGAAATGGCGCGGGTTGCTGCCGGTGGATCTGCTGGCGTGCAATCTGGATCAGGGCCAGCCCGGTTTTCCGGCCACGGTGCTGCCGGAGTTCCTGGAAAAGATGGGCGTGCCGCACCGGATCGAATACCAGGACACCTATTCCATCGTGATGGACAAGGTGC
>NZ_LUKH01001067.1:0-1306 GCF_001593695.1 Leisingera sp. F5
CGTAATTGCACTCGTAATAGCGGTGATGCAGCTGGTGAAAGAAAGCGCCCAGCAGCAGGGCCTGACGGTCACGGGCCCAGATCGCCTCATACCCCGAATGGGACGAGGCCGCGCCCAGCATCAGCCAGTAACCGAGGAAAACCATATGCACCGGATGGCTGGGCAGCACCAGTACGATCAGGATGGCGCTAAGGTAGCCCGCCGCCTCGACCGGGTGCATCGACATGCCGGACCAAGGTCCGGTGTTGACGTTGCGGTGATGCACCGCGTGCACATGGCGGTAGATGAAAGGCTGATGCAGGAACAGATGCACCAGGTAGAAATGCAGGCTCTGCCACAGCGCCAGCAGCGGAAACAGGGCGATGAACCAGACCGGATGGGCGGCAAAGCTGAGTGTGGCGGTGATTCCGCTGGCGTAGGTCCAGCGCAGGAAACACTCCAGAACCGACAGAAAACTCGCGCCGAAGACCATCGAGTAATAGATGTTGTCCCAGGTCTGATAGCCGAATTTATAGAGGGCATGTTTGCGTTTCATGTAGGGGCGCGGGTCGTATTTCAGCAGCTTGCCCTGGCCGTCGATGCCATAGAACCACAGGTGCAGGCCGCCCGCGACCACCAGCAGGAGCAGCCAGTTACGTAGGAATACCGTAGCGATCCAGCCAAAGGCGAAACCGGACTGCGCTGCGGTCACCGGCTGCAGCCAAAAGGCCACCGCAAAAGCCAGCGCCAGATAGATTGAACGGTCAGAGACCTGCAGCCAGTTCTGCCACAGCCATTTTGCCAGCCTGCGGGGCTTGGGCGGCCAGTGCCAGTAGGGCGCGTGATTCACCGGCAGGTCCGGGTGCCAATGCCATTCGCGGCTCATCGGGCCGGGCTCGGGGCACTCTGCCTGGGGGCTGGCTGTGTTCATGTCGGTGGTGGTCATCAGGGAAATCCTCGCCTGAAACGGGTTGCGGCGTTGAATACAGGAATAAGAGAATAGCCTGCGCCAAGTAAAACGAGTAATTCGAAGGTAAATCGCAAAATAATTTTGGTGATAAATGCGGAAACTGCCCAACCTGGCCTGGCTGCGCTCGTTTGAAAGCGCAGCGCAGCATCTGAGCTTCACGGTGGCGGCGCAGGAGCTGGGGCTGACCCAGACCGCGGTCAGCCTGCATGTGCGCTCATTGGAGGCCGAGCTGGGCTGCAAACTGTTCACCCGCGCCGCGCGCAGGCTGGCGCTGACGGAAATGGGCAAGGCCTATGCCTATTCGCTGCGTCAGGCGCTGGGGGATAT
Source organism: Leisingera sp. F5 (assembly GCF_001593695.1). Taxonomy (NCBI): domain Bacteria; kingdom Pseudomonadati; phylum Pseudomonadota; class Alphaproteobacteria; order Rhodobacterales; family Roseobacteraceae; genus Leisingera; species Leisingera sp. F5. The sequence goes on from NZ_LUKH01001067.1 coordinate 1,277, forward strand.
GGCGTTTTCCACTGCCAGCCTGTTTGGAGC
>NZ_LUKH01001068.1:0-1306 GCF_001593695.1 Leisingera sp. F5
GCCCCGATGCCAGAACAGAATGGTTTCGCGGTCCGTTTCGCGTCCCGGCTTTAATCCTGCTGCAATTTCGCCAATCTCGGCATAGAAAGACTCCTCGCTGACCAGGCCTGCATCAATATGCGGCCTCAGCGCTCCCAGATGCCCGGCGCGCATCTGCCCCAGATCATCCATGACAAGCTTGTCAAACCCCTCGATGAAATCCAGAGGCAGCGTGCTCATGGTTCCATATGGCACCACAAAGGCGCCCGGCTTGACCCAGGACCGGTCAAACATCGGCGTCGGGGTATTTAGGCGCGTTGCCTCGACCAGAATGTCAGCCCCTTCCAGGCAGCTCTGCCAGTCGGTGGTCACCGTCACGTCTTTTCCCAGATCCTGGCGCAGCCGGTCGGCAAAGGCCTCCTGGCTTTCGGGCCGCCGCGAATGAACACGGATTTCTTTAAAATCGAACAGGTGATCCAGCAGGCGCACATTCCAGTAGGAGGTGCCGCGCGCCCCGACATGGCCCAAGATCTTTGGGGTCTTCGGCCCCAGCCACTTGGCCCCCAGGGCCGTCAGCGCACCGGTGCGCATATCGGTAATGCCTGCGGCGTCGATCACGGCGCGCGGCGCCCCGGTCCTGGGGCAAAACAGGTTCAAAAGCGCCAGCTCGGACGGCAGGCCCTGTTTGTAATTGTCGACGTAATCCCCGACGATCTTGACGCCTGCATAATCCAGCGGCGCCACATATCCGCGCAGCACGTTGAAATGCCCGTTGAACGCCGGATCCGGTGTCAGATGCATCCGCGGTTCGATGACAGTCTTGTTGCGGCCGGCTGCAACCAAAGTCTGCTCAACCGCGTCCAGTATGTCGTCGTTGCTGAGAGCCACCCGGTCCACTTCCGGCTGCCCCAGGTATTCGATCTCTATGCGCGCCATGTCTGCCACTCCCGTTTCTTGGCCATGATGGCCTTTGCGTGATGGCTTTACAGATCGAAAAATGTGAGGCTTGCCTAAGTTTTTCTGATTCAAAAGGGCCCATCCATGCTTCTTCCACCTTTGAATGCGCTTAAGGCCTTTGAAGCAGCGGTGCGTCTGGGCGGGTTTACGTCAGCGGCGTCCGAACTTGGGGTGTCATCGGCAGCGGTCAGCATGCAGGTCAAGAATGCTGAGGATTTCCTTGGAAAAACGCTGTTTCACCGGTTGAATAACCGCCTGCTGCTGACCGATGCCGGACGGACCTATTACCCGGAAATTTCCGAAGCATTGACGGCCATTTCGACGGCCACGGAAAATCTAATTGAAACGGAGGCCCGCTCCGGGCTTGCAG
>NZ_LUKH01001069.1:0-1306 GCF_001593695.1 Leisingera sp. F5
TGCTGCGCCCGCCGTGCCCCACCCCTGATCAACCTGCTTCTTGAACTCCTCGATGAAGACCCGGCCGAATTTCGAGTTGTAGGTGCAGTAGTGGTAGCGTTTCTTGACGCAGGCCCCCAAAACCTTCTGCTGGCAGGTGACGCCGACAAAATGAGTCGCGCCCGCTTCCCGCTTGTCCCGCAAGATTGCAGCAGATTCCGGGCAAGTGCCGCCAAAGAGCCCCCCGGTCCCGCAGCAGTTACGTCCTGGCGCCTTGCTGCAGGTCATTGTGGTGCCCTGGAAGAAACGCACATCGTTCGGGTCAGTGGCGGCCTGCTCCCGGTATTCCTCCTGCATCTGCGCCAGCACGTTCAGCCAGGCCGCAGATCTGCCGAAGTCATCAGAGGTTTCCTGTTCGACCCCGATGCAGTTGTCCCCAACACAGACGTTGATCGGCTCACAGCTGGTTTCCAGATCCCCGGAAGAGACGCCGCAGCGGTAGTGATACTCCCGGTTCGTGCAGACCCCATCGCGTTCCGCAAGACAGGTATTGCCCTGCAGGATACAGGTCGGATCGCTTTCCAGCGGCCCGCAGTTGGTTTCGCCTTCGCCAACGGACAGGCAGCTGTAAACGCGCTTCCGCTTCCACCAGCTCCGGGAAAAGTCCTTGCGGTTAATGTCGCGGACCTCTGCACCTTCCTCGGTGATGGTCTCGACCAGCTCGCATTCCTCATTCCCTTCAAACCTGCCGCAGCGGTTGATGATTTCCTCCTGCGTCGGTCCGAACTCGGTGTTCACAAGCCGCGCCGGGCTCATGTCGTCGTCTTCATTCAGGCAGGAATAGGTGAGCCGCCACTGACGGCATTCGCCGTTGCGGTAATCGACGCAGCGGCGGTCGGTCCTGGTGCAATTAACACTGGCGCGAGTGGCGGTGCATTCATCAAGCGGAGCGCTGTCACGGCAGGAGCGTGTTCCTGCCTCACGGGAACAATAACTGGTGAGCCGGATGCCGCCTGTGGATGCCGTGTCTGTTTCCACACAGCTGTATTCGGCATCTGCGCAGGTAATTTCGGCCGAGGCGGGGGCAGCCCAGAACAGGAGAGCAAAGAGAAGAAGGATCAGGCGGCTCATTCGCAGACCTCCTCTCCGACGTTTCTGAAGCTGTCACAGCAAGCGCCATCGAACTTGATGGTGATCTTGGCTCTGCCGCCATTGGATGTTCCACCAGCGAAGACAACGCGGGCAGTGAAGCCGGTTTTGCGGAACCGCTGGCCCTGGTCCGGGCGGGACCGGGGATAGGTGTTCAGGTTGAGGAACCGAAGCACAT
>NZ_LUKH01001070.1:0-1305 GCF_001593695.1 Leisingera sp. F5
CGGGTTCCATGCGGTGGACGGCGCTTCGCTGGAAATCGCTAAGGGGTCCATAACCGGTTTGATCGGCCCGAACGGGGCCGGCAAGACCACATTGTTCAATGTAATCGCGGGTGTTCTGCCGCCGACCTCCGGCCGTGTCACCATGGACGGTGAGGATATCACCGGCCTGCCCCCGCATGAGCTGTTCCACAAGGGGCTGCTGCGCACGTTCCAGATCGCGCATGAGTTTTCCTCGATGACGTGCCGGGAAAACCTGATGATGGTGCCGGGCGCGCAATCGGGTGAGACCCTGTGGAACACCTGGTTCGGCCGCAAGCGGATTGCCGACGAGGAACGCGCGCTGCGGGCCAAGGCGGATGAGGTGCTGGAATTCCTGACCATCAGCCATATCGCCGACCTGAAGGCGGGACAGGTCTCGGGCGGCCAGAAGAAGCTGCTGGAGCTGGGCCGCACCATGATGGTGGATGCCAAGATCGTCTTTCTGGATGAGGTCGGCGCCGGCGTGAACCGCACCCTGCTGTATACCATTGCCGATGCGATCAAGCGCCTCAATGAGGAGCGCGGCTATACCTTTGTGGTGATCGAACACGACATGGAATTCATCGGCCGCCTGTGCGACCCGGTGATCTGCATGGCCGAGGGCAAGAAACTGGCCGAAGGCACGCTGGACGAGATCAAGGCAAATGAGCAAGTGATCGAAGCCTATCTGGGCACCGGCTTGAAAAACAAAGACAAACTGGCCGAGGCTTGATGCCTTTGCGCCGCGTTGCCCCCTGCGAAGGGGAACGGAGCATATGAATGTCTGAACCATTTTTGATTGGCGACTGCATGACAGGCGGATACGGCAAGGGGCCGGATATCCTGCATGACTGCACCATCGCCGTGAACCCCGGCGAGATCGCCGTCATCGTCGGCCCGAACGGGGCCGGCAAATCCACCGCCATGAAGGCGGTGTTCGGGATGCTGAACGTGCACTCAGGGACTGTGCGGCTGGGCGGCGAGGACATCACCGCGCTGTCGCCGCAGGACCGGGTGGTCAAGGGCATGGGGTTTGTGCCCCAGACCAGCAACATCTTCACCTCGATGACAGTAGAAGAAAATCTGGAGATGGGCGCGTTTATCCGCACCGATGATTTTTCCGGGACAATCGAGCAGATCTATACTCTGTTCCCGATCCTGAAGGAAAAGCGCAACCAGCCGGCCGGAGAGCTGTCCGGCGGCCAGCGCCAGCAGGTGGCCGTGGGCCGCGCGCTGATGACCAAGCCCAAGGTTCTGATGCTGGACGAGCCTACCGCGGGTGTTTCG
>NZ_LUKH01001071.1:0-1303 GCF_001593695.1 Leisingera sp. F5
TGTGAAGGAAGTGCGCGACCAGGCGATCACAATCGCTGTTGCTGCTGCGGATCAGGTGATCTCCAAGCAGATGACCGCCGCCGAGGCCAACAAGCTGATCGACGCCGCCATCGCGGATGTGGACGCCAAGCTGCACTGAGTTTGGCAGACACTGTTGAGTTTAAAAACCCGGCCCAAGCGGCCGGGTTTTTTTGTGCGTGATCGGGAGGGGATGATGTGAACCCATTCCGCAAATCCCCGCGCCGCCGCAGATTGCCCTTGCCGCCTGCTTTACCCGTCGCGCCCAGGTTCGTTTGGATCGCTGGAGAACAGTGCGATCTTGTTGCCTTGAGGATCGCGCAGGTACCCAACATAGAAGTGAGGCCCGTAAGAGGCACGAAAGCCGGGCTGGCCCTCGTCCGAACCGCCTGCTGAAAGCGCGGCGGAGTGAAGGTTGCGAACCTGTTGTTGATTGCACGCTTCAAAGGCGACCATAGACCCGTTGCCGGCCGAGGCCGGGCGCCCGTCGAAAGTTGGTTTAACGTAGAAGTCAGGCGGAACCGGAGACTGACCGGACCCAACAGGCAGTACGTAACTTAGGCCCTCAGACCCCTCTTCCAGTTTGTATCCAAGGGCTGGCAGGAACGCAGAATAAAACTGCTTCGCGCGCGCGATATCATCCGCTCCGACTGTGATATAGGCGATCATTTTTCGTCTTTCTTTCCGGCCCCCAAAGCCGGCATTGGTTTGATAGTGGCACAATTCGGTTTGCCCCGAATTCCGTTCATGGTTTCAGCCTCACCCCTTCCCCGTTTCATGCTCCAGCCGCTGCTTGGCCACCTCCGCGTTGCGTTCGGCGCGCTGGTGGTCGGTTAGGGCTTGTTTCACGTAGTCCAGATGGGTCTCCACCGCTGATCGGGCTGCCTGGGGGTCGCGGGCCTGCAGGGCGGCGTTGATGGCGCGGTGCTGCTCCAGCAGCGCCTCATAGGTGGTGTGCTGCTGGAACATGATCCGGCGGTTGTAAAAGACCCCCTCGCGCAGTAGATCGAACATCGAACGCATCATGTGCAGCATGATGACGTTGTGGCTGGCGTCCATGATAGCGGAGTGGAACTGAGCGTCGAGCCGGGCCGCTTCCTCGGACACGGCGGGATTGCCGGCCGCCTCCATCTTGTCAAAGATCGTTTGGATCACCTGCAGGTCATAGTCCGACCCGAACCGGGCGGCGCGCTCTGCGGCCAGCCCCTCCATGTCGCGGCGGAAGGAGAGGTAATCAAACACCGCCTCGTCATGGGTGGCGAACAGCTGGATCAGTGCCGGCGAA
>NZ_LUKH01001072.1:0-1301 GCF_001593695.1 Leisingera sp. F5
CATGTGGCCAATGTTGCCATGCACGACAATGTCGATGCCTTTCATCGAGATGCCGCAGCGCGAGGACGCGTTGCCCTTGATCACCAGTAACCCGCCATGGCCGGTGGCGCCGGCATACTGGCTGGCGTCGCCTTCGACGATCACGGTGCCGGACATCATGTTCTCCGCCACACCAGGGCCGACCGAGCCTTCGACCTTGACGGTCGCCTGCTGGTTCATGCCGGCGCAGTAGTAACCGGTGGACCCTTTGACAGTGACTTCAATCGGCGAGTTCAGACCCACGGCAATCGCATGGCTGCCCTTGGCATTCACAATTTCCCAGGCGGTTTTGTTGGTGCCGCCATTCTGTTCCTGCAGGGCCGAGTTCAGACCGCGCAGGCCATTTGCTTCAAGATCATATGTCTGCATCTTAGTGGTTCCAGAAGTAAACGGTTGCGGGTTCGGGCTCCCAGACCTTGGCGTCTTCGATGCCCGGCAGGTTCACCAGCGCGCGGTATTCGCTGCCGAACGCCACATACTGGTCGGTTTCTGCCATCACGGCCGGCTTGCAGGCAATCGGGTCGCGGACCACGCCAAAGCCGTCCTTGGTGCCCACCACGAAGTTGAAGAAGCCGTCAAGGTCTTCCAGCGTGCCTTCCAGCGCTTCGCCGAGGGTGGCGCCGTTCTGCATCTTCCAGGTCAGATAGGCCGCACCGACTTCGGTGTCGTTCTGGCTTTCGATCCGCACCCCGTCACGGCGCAGCTTGCGGCGCAGAGAGTTGTGGTTCGACAGCGAGCCGTTGTGCACCAGGCACTGGTCCGACCCGGTGGAGAACGGATGCGCGCCTTCGGTGGTCACAGCGGATTCGGTGGCCATACGGGTGTGGCCGATGCCATGGGTGCCGCCCATGCCGCGCACGTCGAAACGCTCGGCAACTTTCTCGGGCAGACCCACTTCCTTGTAGATCTCGATGGCATCGCCTGCGCTCATGACGCGCATGCCAGGACGCAGCTCGGCCAGCGCGCTGCGGGCCTCCTCTGCCTTGCCCGCGGGCACATCCAGCACCGCGTGGGTATCGATCACCCGGATCGACACATCGGTGCTCAGCGCTTCGGCAAGCGCGCCGTCCAGCCCGTCAAAGGCTTCCTCCGGCGCATCGGACTGAACGGTGAGCTTGGTGCGCCCGTCCGCCTCGGATCCGTAGATTGCAATGCCCGCGCTGTCCGGACCGCGGTCCGTCATAGTGATGAGCATATCGGTGAGCATATCGCCTAATTTCGGCTCAAGTGATTTGTCTTTTAGAAAAAGACCGACAATCCCG
>NZ_LUKH01001073.1:0-1299 GCF_001593695.1 Leisingera sp. F5
GCCCTCACCGACCCCGCATGTTAGCGTTAACTCAACTTTAGCCAGCCGTATTGCAACAGACGCAATTGAATTGCCCCGCCCCAAACGGCACAATAGCCCGGCCCCTGTAGAACAGCGATGTAAAATCAATGGTTTCCCGCGTCATCCCCGTTGAACCCTTTGACCTCGTGCTGTTTGGCGCGACCGGTGATCTGGCCCGCCGCAAAATCTTGCCGGCCTTGTTTCACCGTTTCCAGATCGGCCAGTTCAGCGCGGACTGCCGCATCATCGGCAGCTCCCGCAGCGATCTGACGGCCGAGGAGTTCCGCGCCCAGACTGCCGACGCGGTCCGCGATTTCGGCCAGGACGTGGAGACGACACCCGAGGAAATCGCCGGTTTCACGGCGCTTCTGGATTATGTCGCGGTGGATGCGCGCGGCGACAGCGGCTGGGATGTGATTCACGGGAAACTGCGCGACGATGCGGTGCGCGCCTTCTACTTGTCGGTCGGCCCGTCGCTGTTCACCGACATTGCCCGCCGCCTCAGCGAGACCGGCATCGCCACCCCCGACAGCCGCATAGTGCTGGAAAAACCCTTTGGCCACGACCTAGCCTCGGCCCAATCCCTGAACACCGCGCTGCGGGCGCATTTTGAAGAACAGCAGATCTACCGGATCGACCATTATCTGGGCAAAGAAACGGTGCAGAACCTGATGGCTCTGCGCTTTGCCAATTCGCTGTTTGAACCTTTGTGGAACTCCTCTCACATCGACCATGTGCAGATCACCGTGGCCGAAAGCATCGGGGTCGAAGGACGTGGCGAGTACTACGACAAATCCGGCGCCATGCGGGATATGGTGCAGAACCACCTGATGCAGCTTCTGTGCCTCACTGCAATGGAGCCGCCCGCGCAATTCACCCCCAATGCGGTGCGCGACGAGAAGGTCAAGGTGATCGAGGCCCTGCGCCCGGTTCCCCAGTCCAGCATCGCCCGCGGCCAGTACCGGGGCCGGAACGGGGACAAATCCGGCGACAGCTACCGCGATCATGCCGGCAATCCCTCCAGCCGCACCGAAAGCTATATCGCGCTGAAGGCGGAGGTGGCAAACTGGCGCTGGGCCGGGATCCCGTTCTACTTGCGCACCGGCAAATGCCTGCGCGAGCGGATGAGCGAAATCGCGGTCTATTTCCGCGATCCGCCGCACAACATCTTTGAAGGCTCCGGCACCGTGCATGGAAATGTGCTGGTGATCCGCCTGCAACCGGATGAGGGCATCACGCTGAAAACCACCATCAAGGACCCCGGCCCCGGCGGCATGC
>NZ_LUKH01001074.1:0-1299 GCF_001593695.1 Leisingera sp. F5
CGCTTGGTCAGCATCCGCGCCGCCGCAGTCCTGCTCAGCTCATCCGTGGCATCAGGATTGGCCTCCACATAGACCCGCATCGCGTCCATCCGGCCGGATTTATACAGCTCGATCTGGTAATGCGGCGCCAGCCCGCCAGTGGCCATCAGCTGCTCTTCCACCTGGCTGGGAAAGACATTGACGCCGCGCAGGATGATCATGTCGTCGCTGCGCCCGGTGATCTTCTCCATCCGCCGCATCGTGCGCGCGGAGCCCGGCAGCAACCGTGTCAAGTCGCGGGTGCGGTAGCGGACCATTGGCAAGCCTTCCTTGGTCAGCGTGGTGAACACCAGTTCCCCCATTTCGCCGTCCGGCAGCACCTCACCCGTCACCGGGTCAATGATTTCCGGCAGGAAGTGATCCTCCCAGATCACCGGGCCGTCCTTGGTCTCGACGCATTCATTGGCCACCCCCGGCCCCATGATTTCGCTGAGCCCGTAGATATCGACCGCATGCATGTCGAAAGCCTGCTCAACCTCGCGGCGCATCGCATCGGTCCAGGGTTCGGCGCCGAAAACGCCGACTTTCAGCGAGCACTCGCGCGGGTCCATGCCGACCTTGTGGTACTGCTCCAGGATGTTCAGCATGTAGGAGGGTGTCACCATGATCCCGTCGGGTTTGAAATCGGTGATCAGGCCAACCTGTTTTTCGGTCTGCCCGCCGGACATCGGAACGACAGTGGCGCCCAGACGTTCGATCCCGTAATGCGCGCCCAGGCCGCCGGTGAACAGCCCGTAGCCATAGGCGTTGTGCACCATGTCGCCCTTGCGCAGTCCAGCCGCCCGCAGGGACCGCGCCACCAGATCCGCCCAGTTGCTGATGTCATTCGCCGTATAGCCCACAACTGTCGGCTTGCCGGTGGTGCCGGAGGACGCGTGCAGGCGCATAATCTGTTCGCGCGGCACCGCAAACAGGCCAAACGGGTAATTGTCGCGCAGGTCGTTCTTGTAGGTGAAGGGAAACTTGGCCAGATCCGACAACTGCTGCAAGTCGTCCGGATGCACGCCCGCCTCGTCGAACCGTTGCTTGTACATCGGCACGTTTTCATAGGCATGCCGCAGCGACCATTTCAGCCGTTCCAGCTGCAGGGCGCGGATTTCGTCGATCGAGGCGATCTCGATCGGATCCAGATCAGCCTTGTTGGGGGTCAGGTCTTTCATGGCATCCTCCACGCCTTATTCGTCAAACAACTGGCCTTTGACCGCCCGGGAGAAGCCCCGGAATTCGGCAATCTGCCGGCCGTCCTGATTGGTCACCGCC
>NZ_LUKH01001075.1:0-1298 GCF_001593695.1 Leisingera sp. F5
AAATCGTGCCAGCCGGCGTTGGCCGCCTTGGCTGGCATTGGAACGGCCGAACCGAACTCGATTTCTCCGCCATGTGCGCTGGGGCCTGCCGGTGCCGTGTCTGCAGGCGTGCTGCGGGCCGCCGGGGCGGCAAGTCCGGCAATCTTGAACTGTGCCATCAGCTCCGCCAGCTTGCCCGCATCGGTGTGCAGCATGTGGCCGGCAGCAGTGGCTTCTTCCACCATGGCGGCGTTCTGCTGAGTAACCTGGTCCAGCTGGCTGACGCCGGTGTTGATCTCACTCAGGCCGGTCGACTGCTCGGCCGCACCCTCGGCAATGTTGGAAACCAGTTCTGAGACAGTACTGACACGGCCCACGATGCTGGTCAGCGCCTCGCCGGTTTCGCCAACCAGATCGACCCCTTGCTTCACATGTTTGGAGCTGTCGCCGATCAGCGTCTTGATCTCGGTTGCCGCATCAGCCGAGCGCTGCGCCAAAGCCCGGACCTCTGAGGCGACAACGGCAAATCCTTTGCCGGCCTCGCCTGCACGGGCGGCCTCGACACCTGCATTCAAGGCCAGAAGATTGGTTTGGAAAGCGATATCGTCGATTACCGAGATGATCTGCGAGATCTTGGCCGAAGACTGCTCGATCTCATTCATTGCGGCAACCGCGTTTCGCACCACTTCACTGCTGCCTTCGGCTTCCTGGCGGGCCTCCTGCATCGTGTGCTCGACATCGCGGGCGCCGTCTGCCGAAGATTTTACCGACGCGGTCAGCTGTTCCAGCGCCGCGGCGGTTTCTTCCAGCGTGGCGGCCTGGCTTTCGGTACGGTTCGACAAATTGTCCGAGGCGGTGCTGATTTCGGTCGCGCCGCTATGAATACTGCCAGTGGCCGTGATTACCTGTTCGATGGTCTCTTTCAGTGTGGCCACTGTGGTGTTGAAGCTTTGGCGCAGCTGGTCGTATTCTTCCGGGAATGCCTCGTTGATAGTGCATTCGAGATCGCGGTTGGAGAGGCGGGCGAGATTTTCTTCAAGCTTGCCCACAACGGCGCCGCGGTCGGCGATGCGGCTGGCCTCGATGGAATCGAGCTTGTCTTCGGCCTCTGCAAGGGCGGCACGGGTTTTCTCCATTGCGCGGCTGAGTTTTCCGACTTCGGTCTTGGACTGCAGAAATGCCGGTTCGAAATCGAACTCCTTACTGGCGAGCCTGTCGAGGTCCGCCTGCAGGGCGCCGAACTGCTTGGTGAATGCCATGATCAGGCGCAGGCCGATGGCTGTGCTGACAGTCAGCGACACGGCGACAGCAGCCAGGGT
>NZ_LUKH01001076.1:0-1298 GCF_001593695.1 Leisingera sp. F5
GCGTAGCCCGGAACCCCGCCATGTCCTGGGTCAGGCTTTCCTCGATCGCCTGCCGCTGGGCGCCATGGGCAACATAATAGGTAATGCCAAGGCTGAGCGAGCTGGCCGCCACGAACAGCAGCGACAGCCACAGCGACTGCCGCATCGGCGAGGAGCGCAGCAGGGCCCGCGCGCGGGTGCTCAGGTTATTCGGCAATCCGGTACCCCGCGCCGCGCACGGTTTCGATCAGCTCAGTCTCAAAGGGCCTGTCGACCTTGGCACGCAGGCGTGAGATATGGGTCTCCACTACATTGGTCTGCGGGTCGAAACTGATGTCCCAGACCGCCTCCAGCAGCATAGTGCGGGTTTGCACGCGGCCCTTGCGGCGCAACAGATGCTCCAACAGGCGGAATTCGCGCGGCAGCAGGTCGATCTCCTGCCCTTCGCGGGTCACCTTGCGGCGGACCAGATCCATCTCCAGATCACCTGCCCGCAGCACCGTCTCCTGTGCCTGCAGTCCCGGACGGCGGGCCAGCGCAGCCACGCGGGCGGCCAGTTCGCCAAAGGCAAAGGGCTTCACCAGGTAATCATCCGCCCCGGCCTCCAGTCCGTCGATCCGGTCGTTTACACCGCTGAGCGCCGTCAGCATGATGGCAGGTGTGCGCACGCCCGCGCCGCGCAGGGTCTTGATCAGGCTCAGCCCGTCGAGGCTGGGCAGCATCCGGTCGATGATCAGCACGTCATAGTCAGCCGCGTTGGCCTGCAGCAGCCCCTCGCGGCCATCAGTGACAAGATCAACGCTATGCCCCTCCTCGCGCAATCCTGTGGCCACATAAGGCCCCGTGGTCGTGTCGTCTTCCATCACCAGGATCTTCACCGCATCCCCCGTTCTGCTGCCCGCCGGGTCGTACACCGGATGGCACCTCAGCGCACATTACAGATCTGTATAGAATGCGTCAGGACATTGAAATCCGGCACTGCCATCTGCCTTGCACCACTTCAACGCAAGGAAATGAAAATGCTCAGAACCAACGCTCCCAAACGGTCTGTCTTTGCCCTGACCGCTGCGGCCTCGGCCGCTGCGATGTTTGCCCTGGCCCCCGCCCCCGCACTGGCGGTGCCTGTCGGCGGCTATGCGGATCTTGTCGAAACCATCTCGCCTGCGGTTGTGTTTGTCGAGGTCACTGGCAAAGCGCGGCCCGCTGCCGACCGCCAGGGGATGCCGCATGACAAGTTCATGGAAGAATTCCTGCGCCGGTTCGGCGGCAGGATGCCCCGGATGAACGACGACCGCCCGGTAAGGGGCGCGGGCTCCGGC
>NZ_LUKH01001077.1:0-1298 GCF_001593695.1 Leisingera sp. F5
GACGGTCTCGCCATGGGCCAGGATCGGAAAGCAGTAATAGCGCCTGCCGTCATGCGGCTCGGCGTGCTCGCAGACAAATTCAATCTCCGACGATCCGAATTCATAGGTCCGGCCCCGGCGCAGGCCCCAGCATTCCTCCGGGTGGATGTGGTCCTTGTGGCTGCCGCCGTTCCAGCTGGCACAGCCGTCCAGCACATCGCGCGAATTGGAATAGACGTAGACGCTGCCCTCAGCCGTCGGCAGGATATGAGTCATGAAGCGGGCGACCATATCAAACAGCTCATCCAATGAACGGCTGGACTGCAGCCATTCGTTCAGCTCCCCCAGCAATTGCACCTCGCGCGCCAGCCGCAGCTGCTCATCCAGAATGCCGCGCTCGGTTTCATTGCGCTGGCGCAGCTGGTTCATGCTGAACCGGTTGGTTCGGAACACCACATACACCGCCACTGCCATCGTTATCAGCGCGATGGAGGTCAGCACAATCAGCGACAGCCGGACGCGTCGGATGAACGTATCCCGCAGGTCGGTGATGTCTGTGTAGAAATCAATGGCACCGTCAAAATGCCCGTTGTGAACCAGCGGCACATAAAGTTGTGCAACCTCCCGGCTGATGCTGCTGTCAAACCCGTTGGTCTGCAGCGGAAACCCGTCGACCTCAAACGCTGGCAGCGGCTCGTGCATATAATAGACCTCTCCGCGGGCCACTTGAGTGCTGAAAAAGGCGTTGGTCTCATATTCGCCAATCTCATCACTGCGGGTGGACCAGAAAATCTCCCCCTCGCTGGTCAGCAGCCGAAACCGGAACACATCAGTCTCATCGGGCAGCAGCAGAAGATCCCGGGCATCTTCGGGTTGAATCAGCCCGTCTTCAAAGGCTTCCTCGACATTGGCCATATGCAGTACAACTCTGCGCTGCCAATGCTCCGACTGTTTTCGGAGATCGTTTTCAATCATCCTGTCCACGGTCGGTTCCGGCACTGCAAACACGGCCCAGGCCGAAGCCGCTGCCGCCGCGATCAGGACAAGGATCAGCGACATGCTGCGGATCTTTTCAGCAAGGCTGGATCTCAATTTATTTTTCATATTCCGGCGCCAAAGGTAGTTTATGTTAATGCGGCTGTGCGCCCCTGCAAGCGTAGGCCGGATTAATTTCGGTACCGTTAATCTGCCATAAGAGTTAAAGAATTTTTCTGCGGCAGCATCTTTGGGAGGGTTTGAAAACGAGCGCGGCATTCTGGATGAGCAGCTGCGGCTGGCGCGCGAGGTGCAATTGCTGGGGGAGCTGAACGAATGGCTGC
>NZ_LUKH01001078.1:0-1293 GCF_001593695.1 Leisingera sp. F5
GCGTTTGGTGACGTTCTGGAAGTGGATCAAGGGCTTTGCCTCGGGATCGTTCCAGGGTTCGAATTCGGAAGCAGTCAAGCCGGGCCTCTTCTGCGAAGTATCGCGCGAATGTCTCGGATGGCCGCGCATGGGGCAACCCAGGCGCGTCAGGAAATGCGGGGCGGCGGGTGCGCCCCGCGGGTCAGGTCCGGCTGATCAGGTGCCGGATTTGACCTTGGTCCACATGCGGGTGGCCTTGCGCTGTACTTTCGGCGGGTAGCCTTCCTTGATGTACAGATTCTTGACGGTTTCTGCACCGGGGTAGATCGCGGGATCGCCGATCACATCTTCTTCCAGGAATTCCTGCGAGGCCTTGTTGCCGTTGGCGTAGTAGACATAGTTGGACGCCGCCGCCATGTTGTGCGCGTCCATGATGAAATTCAGGAATTTATGGGCGCCATCGGGGTTCGGTGCATCGACCGGAATGGCCATCTGGTCGAACCACATCAGCGCGCCTTCCTTGGGGGCGTTGAACTCGATCTCAACGTTGTTATTCGCCTCGGCTGCGCGGTCGCGCGCCTGCAGAATATCGCCGGACCAGCCGAATGCCACGCAGATATCGCCGTTGGCCAGGGCATTGATGTACTCTGAACTGTGGAACTTGGTGATATAGGGGCGCACGCCCAGCAGCACCGGTTCGGCCTTGGCGACCACATCGGCATCCATGCTGTTGGGGTCTTCGCCGATGTATTTCAGCGCCGCCGGGATCATTTCATCCGGCGCATCCAGGAAATGCACGCCGCAGCTGGCCAGCTTTTCCATGTTCACCGGGTTGAACACCAGCTCCAGCGAGTCGATCGGGGCATCCTCTCCCAGCACTTCTTTCACCTTGCCGACGTTCACGCCGATGCCGGTGGTGCCCCACATATAGTTGATGGAATACTCATTGCCGGGGTCATATAGGGCGGTGCGTTCCTCGATCGCGTCCCACATGTTGCCTGAATTGGCCAGTTTCGACGGATCCAGTTTTTGGAAGGCACCGGCCTGGATCTGGCGCGCCATGAAGGAACCGGTCGGCACCACAACGTCATAGCCCGACCCGCCGGCCAGCATCTTGGTCTCCAGAACCTCGTTGCTGTCGAAGACGTCATAGATCAGGTCGATGCCGGTTTCAGCTTCGAATTTCTCCAGCAGACCTTCGTCGATATAGTCCGACCAATTGTAGACGCGCACCTCTTCCGCAGTAGCGGCGGCGGCCGTGCCAAGGGCAACGACGGCGGTCATGGTCATCGTTTTCAGTGTCATGAATTTCTC
>NZ_LUKH01001079.1:0-1293 GCF_001593695.1 Leisingera sp. F5
GCACCATTTTCCGCTACTTCGAGACCTTTGATACCATCGGGGACTTCGGGCTGATGCCGGAGGCCGTGCATATGGCAGCGTGGAGGGGGGCGGTCATGACACGCCCATCGGTGCAAGAGGCGCCGCCGGAGGGGTATCCGGCCCGGCTGATGGATTTCCTCTGCGCGCGGCCATCCCATCTGGGCGGGCTGGCGCGGGCCGCCTGTGGCACTGCCGCAAACCCCGTTTAATCCTGTGCAAATGGCACCTTGCCGCAGAGCCGCATCCGGCGCATAAATGCGCTGGATTGAGACTCGAAGCGGGAGACAACCCATGCAAGCACGGATTTACCGGCCGGCACGCAATGCCATGACCTCAGGCATGGCCAAGACGCGGAAATGGGTGCTGGAATACGCGCCTGCCTCGGCCCGCGAAGTGGATCCGCTGATGGGCTGGACCTCCTCCGGCGACACCCAGAGCCAGGTCAAATTGCGGTTCGAGAGCAAGGAAACGGCGCTGGAGTACGCCAAGGACCACGGCATCGACGCCGTGGTTGTCGAGCCGAAGGAGCGCAAGGCCAACATCCGCCCGGGCGGCTATGGCGACAACTTCGCCACCAATCGCCGCGGCCCCTGGACACACTGAAAGATGTAAATCGGAATCAAGTTGCGGCCGAATAGGCCACAAGATCCGGCCGAGGCATGTTTTCAAGGACTTTTAGGGCGCCCAATGAGCGCCCTTTCTAATTATTCCCCCAAGCATTCTAAGTCTTGAACAAGCTGTCGGAGTGGAAGGCCGGGCGAGCTTGTCTTTGGCCCCAGCAGCGGACAGGTGCGGGCCATGGTGCGTGACAACGAATGTACGTCCTCCGGCTGCGAAATGTGGCGCTGCAAGGCGTTCCCTCAACCATTGCCGATGATCCAGATGAACTGCGATCGTATCCTCTGGTAAAATCAAAACGGAGTAGCGCGGCTGTACCAGGTCCACGTCGAGCATGTCGCTTCCTGGCGCCGCCTTCGAAATCATATCGTAGTCGTGCATTGGCGCAGGGCGTCACGCAAAAGATGCTGCCGGTGCGAAACATTTTGGCTAACTTCCTGAAAGCGGCCATTAAACCGCCTTGGCGCGCTGCCCCCAATGCTGCGGTCAGCACCATGGGCAGAGATGCGCAGAATGCGCCCTTTGCAAACTCGGCCGTCTGACGCAACCAGCTGAACTTCGTCCCTGTTCCCGGACACCAGGGTAATTTACCCCTGTCCAGGAAAGGAGCATGGAATGGGACAAACGAGACGGACGTTCACAGATGAATTCAAA
>NZ_LUKH01001080.1:0-1292 GCF_001593695.1 Leisingera sp. F5
TCATTCTGCAGCGCGTCGCGGTCTGCGACTCCGGGAAATCCCATAAATCTCCTCCCCGTTCCCCCAATGCATGGGGTGTTCTGTTTGCGCCCCAGACTATTGCAAACGCGCAATTGCGCAAGCGCCGGTGCAGGGTCACGCCAAGGCAGTTTGCGGCATGACGTGGCGCCAGTTTCCAAGCCTTTGCAGTTTCCAGAACGAAAAACACCCCGGAACCGGTCCGGGGTGCTGTGTGTCCGGCTGGATTTGGCGCTTACTCCGCCGCCAGCCCTTCGGTGAACTGCAGCTTCGCCAGACGCGCGTACAGTCCGCCTTGCGCCACCAGTTCATCATGGGTGCCGGTGGCCACGATCCGGCCCTGATCCATTACAACAATCCGGTCGGCCTTTTTCACTGTCGCCAAGCGATGCGCCACAATCAGCGTGGTGCGGCCCTGGCTCAGCTCGTCCACCGCGGCCTGCACCAGACGCTCGCTTTCGGCATCCAGTGCCGAGGTCGCCTCGTCCAGCAACAGCACCGGCGCGTCGCGCAGAATGGCACGGGCGATGGCAATCCGCTGTTTCTGACCGCCCGACAGCATCACCCCGCGCTCGCCGACAAAGCTGTCATAGCCTTCCGGCAGTTTTGAGATGAAATCATGCGCGGCGGCAGCCTGGGCCGCCGCCTCGACCTCGGCATCCGTGGCCTCTGGCCGGCCGAACCGGATGTTTTCGCGCGCTGAAGCTGCAAAAATCACCGGATCCTGCGGCACTAGCGCGATGTGGCGGCGGAACTCATCCCGCTGCAGCGCCGTCAGCGCCACGCCGTCCAGCTTCACCGCGCCCTGGTTCGGGTCATAGAACCGCTGCAGCAGCTGAATGATGGTGGTCTTGCCCGCCCCGGAAGGTCCGACAAAAGCAACAGTCTCGCCCGGCTTTACTGCAAGGGACACCGCGTCCAGCGCCGAGACATCGGGGCGCGACGGATAGCGGAACGACACGTTGTCGAACATGATCTCGCCTTTCACTGGCGCTGGCAGCAACTGTGCGGCAACCGGATCCAGTACGGTATCCTTCGCATTCAGAAGCTCCACCAGACGCTCGGTCGCGCCGGCAGCGCGCTGCAGTTCGCTCCAGATTTCCGAAAGCGCCGCAACCGAGCCCGCCACCAGCACAGCATAGATCACAAACTGGATCAGCGTGCCTTCGGACATGACACCTGCGCGCACATCATTGGCGCCCATCCACAGCACACCGACAATGCCGGAGAACACCAGGAAAATCACGATCACCGTCAGATAGGCGCGGGTCTGG
>NZ_LUKH01001081.1:0-1292 GCF_001593695.1 Leisingera sp. F5
GTCATCGCCAGCGCCGCAGGGCCGTCCCAAGGCTCCATCACCGAGTTGCAGTAGGAATACATGTCGCGCCAGGCCTGCGGCAGCTCTACCGCCTGCTTGGACCAGCTTTCCGGTACCAGCATGGTCTTGGCCATCGGCGCCGACCGGCCCGCACGCACCAGCACCTCGAACACACCGTCCAACGCGGCAGAATCCGACGCACCGCCCGGCACAATCGGCTTGATGTCTTCGGCATGGTCGCCAAAGGTCGCCGACGCCATGCGGATCTCATGGCTTTTCATCCAGTTCAGGTTGCCCTTCAGAGTGTTGATCTCGCCGTTATGGGCCAGCATCCGGAACGGCTGCGCCAGCCACCACTGCGGGAAGGTGTTGGTGGAATAGCGCTGGTGATAGATCGCAAAGGCGGATTCAAAGCGCTCATCTATCAGGTCCGGGTAGAACACCGCCACCTGCTCGGCCAGCATCATGCCCTTGTAGATGATCGACCGGCAGCTGAGTGAGGCAATATACAGGCCCGAAATAGCCGCGGCATTGGCCGTCTTCTCGACCCGGCGGCGGATCACATACAGTTCGCGCTCAAAGGTTTCCTCGTCCACGCCCTTGGCGTTGGAGATCAGGATCTGCTCGATCTCGGGGCGGGTCGCGTTGGCCTTTTCGCCCAGACAGGTCACATCCACCGGCACATGGCGCCAGCCGTAGATGGAATAGCCCATGCGCAGAACTTCGGTTTCCATTATGGTCCGGCAACGCTCCTGCGCGCCGAAATCGGTGCGTGGCAGGAACACCTGGCCCACCGCCATCAGCTCATCCTGGCGCGGCTCGTGGCCGGTGCGACGGATCTGGTCATAGAAGAACGGAACCGGGATCTGAACATGGATGCCCGCGCCGTCGCCGGTCTTGCCGTCGGCATCCACCGCACCGCGGTGCCAGATCGCCTTCAGCGCGTCGATGCCGGCCTTAACCACCCTGCGGCTCTTCTTGCCGTCAACCGAGACCACTAGCCCGACGCCGCAGGAAGAATGCTCTTCCTCCTCGGAATACAGGCCATTTTCAGCCATCCACTTGCGCTTGGTTTCTTCGGCGCGCACCCAATCCGCATCAAATTTGGTCATTGGCTGTTTCCTTCTACGGAGGGGGCAAACATCTCGATCACGTCAGCGCCGGTCAGTTTCCGGCTGCTGCTGTCGAACCCGTAGCCCGCTGGCTTCTTGTCGATGTAAAGTTCCAGGCGCAATTCATTGCCGCCTGCGTTTTCAAACAGGCCAGCCGACATCTGCGTCTGGCCCTTATGT
>NZ_LUKH01001082.1:0-1291 GCF_001593695.1 Leisingera sp. F5
GTGGCGGTCAGCAGTTTTGGCAAAAGCCAGCTGAGCCGCTGGGCTGCCTTTGGCAAGTGGGACAGGCTCAAGGTGGTGCATTGCGGAATTGAGCCGAAGCGGTTTGCCGATCTTGCGCCGTTGCCGCAGGGGCCGCTGCGGCTGGTGGCGATCGGGCGGTTTGTGGAGCAAAAAGGCCAGATGGTGCTGGTGAAAGCCATGGCGCGGCTGGTGCGGGACATTCCGGATTTGCATCTGTCGCTGATTGGCGACGGCGATATGCGGCCTGCGCTGGAAGCCGCTATTGCGGCGCATGGCCTGCAGGACAGTATCACGCTGACCGGCTGGCTCGCCGAAGACCAGGTGCAGGCAGAGCTGGCAAGTTCCCACGCGCTGGTGATGCCGTCATTTGCCGAAGGCCTGCCGATGGTGGTGATGGAGGCAATGGCCGCGGCGCGCCCGGTGATTGCAACATACATCGCAGGCACGCCCGAACTGGTGCTGCCGGGGCAAACCGGCTGGCTGCTGCCGGCCGGGGATGAAGACGCCCTGGCACAGACCGTCATCACCCTTGCGCAGACCCCGCATTCGCAGCTGACCGCCATGGGCCAGGCGGGCCGCAGGCGTGTGCTGGAGCGTCATGACAGTGCTGCAGAGGCTGCCAAACTCATCGCGCATTTCCGCAAGGCCATCACCGGATAAAACCGGCGCACTCCCGCCCGTCGTCGGCGCATCTGCAGATGCGCCGCTTCCGTTGGGCGTGGCCCGGCGCAAAGGCGCCGGGCCACGCCCAAGGCTGCCAAGGGTGCGCTGGCGCAGCCTGGGCACCCTGCGAGCGCGGGAGCACCACCGGGACAGGCCAGCAGCAATACTCAGGGCTCAGCGGCCGCGGGTCCAGCGGCTGGCTGAGGCAAACAGCGGTGTTTTTGTGGCCAGACCGACCAACGCATAGATCACAAAACCGGTTGGATCCGCCAGCAGCAGCTTCCGCACGGCGCCGGCGCTTGGCGGGATTTTGTCCTCGTTCTGCAGTAAGCCCGGGAATTTGGCTGCCACCTCGGCCACGCCTGCGTTTTGCCGCCGCCGCACCCGGACCAGGTTGCGGAAGCCTTCCACCATCGGCCAGCTGTAAGCAGCAGGCGCTTTGACCCGTTCGGACGGGGCGAAATTCAGGCGGGCGAAAACGTCATCGGCGATGATATCAGGCCAGTCCCCCCAGCGCTGCCGTCCGGCCCGGTTCATGGCGAACACGCCAAACCCGGGCACGCCGCCGGCGGCAAACGGCAGCCGGGTCCAGAGCCGCGCATAGGCA
>NZ_LUKH01001083.1:0-1291 GCF_001593695.1 Leisingera sp. F5
GTTATGACCTGCTGGGCCGGCTGCTGGACCGGATTGCGGTGCAGCCGGACTGCGGGCGGCTGGTGTTCCTGGGCGATTACATCGACCGCGGTGAAAACAGCGCCCAGGTGTTGCAGGCGCTGCACGGGCTGCAGGCCGGCGATCCGGAGGTGGTCTGCCTGCGCGGCAACCACGAGGACATGCTGCTGGGGTTTCTGGACGATCCGCTGGGTGAGGGGCAGGGCTGGCTGCGGCATGGCGGCCGCCAGACCCTTGCAAGTTTCGGCATTGAAGCGGTGCACGCTGGGATGCCGGATCTGAATTGGATTGCGGCGCGCGACAGTTTGCAAAACAGGATGGGAGCCGGGCTGATCAGCTGGATCCGCGCTTTGCCGGCCTATTGGCGGAGCGGCAACGTGGCGGCGGTGCATGCGGGGGCAGACCCGGCGCGGCCAATGGAGGTGCAAGAAGATTACGATCTGGTTTGGGGCCACAGCAATTTCGGGCGGGTGCCACGCCAGGACGGGGTCTGGATTGTCCATGGCCACACGATTGTTGAGGATGTGCGAGCGGAAGGCGGCCGGATTTGCGCGGATACCGGTGCTTTTGCAACCGGGAAGCTGAGTGCGGTTGCGGTTCTTGATGACGGCTTTGAGGTTTTGACCGCCTGACCGTTCGGGAAAGGGCCGGAGAAAGGGCGTGCGTGAAAATTATCGGGGATTTAATTCAAAGCGCATCAATCCGGCAGGCTAGGGTAATTATCTATACACGCAATAGGCGCATCCATTGGATGCAAACGCGCGGCCCCCTCCGCGCCGCGAATAGGGCATTTGAGGTCATGATATGAGTTTTGCGTTTCCTTCAGGAGCCCGTCGGGTGCTGGCGGCCGGGTTTGTTGCAACCTTTGCAGTGTTTCCGCCGCCTGTATCTGGGCAGACGGCGGAAGGCGCGGCCGGGGCAGGCCGGGCGGAAAACCCGCTGCCCCAGGTGGAGGCAAGCCCGGCGGCGCTGGCGCTGTTCCTGGCCGATCCGTCAGGGTTTCTGACCCAAGAAGGTGATCTGGCGGGACTGATTGCCTCGGTCGCCCTGACGGATCCGGACACGGCGGCCAGGATTGCCGGCCTGGCCTCTGCGGAGGGGGTCAGCGCAGAGCAGGCCGCAGCCATTGGCGCAGGCCTGGCGCAGGCCGCAAGCCAGATGACAGCGGACGGGAATTTTCAGCAGGGCGCGGCCATCCTTGTGGCGGTTGCGCAATCTCCCTCTGCCGGGCTGGCGGCGGGGTTCACCGCCGCCTCGGGGGATGTGCAGACAG
>NZ_LUKH01001084.1:0-1290 GCF_001593695.1 Leisingera sp. F5
ATACCTATCTTTGCGAGTTGCGCGACCGGGTCTGCGGGGTGGAGCTGGAGGGCTGCGGCCCCGAGGACCGGCTGCGCCGCATCGTGTCGGAAATCATGCTGGCCTATCAGGGCGCGGATCATGAGCATCAGGTGCAGATCAGCGCCATGGGCGCGCTGCCTGAAGACCAGCAAAAGCTGCTGCGCGCCTATCAGCGTGAAATGGTGCAATTTGTGAGTGATGCGCTGGCGGCGGTAGCGCCCGACGTGTTTGAGGGCGAAACGGCTAAGCTGCGCGGCGCGACCATGTCGGTCTTTGGTATACTGAACTGGTATTACATGTGGAATTCCGGCGCAGGCCCGAAGGCACGCGACGACTATGCGCGGCTGGCGGCGGATCTGGTTCTGAATGGAATCAAAGGGCTTTGAGGAGCCTCAAGTCCGGCACGAAAACTTGAACTGACAACGCAGCAGAGTTTCTTTGGTGTTTGCGCCTGCCTGCGCTAGGCTTGCGGCTCCATAGGAGGGCGGCATGGCAAACTCTGAGAGTTTCGAAAAGTTCTACTACAAGAAGGTCGGGCTGGGCGAAGGCTGCGGCTGCGCGGAGCGGGTGATCGACAACCACGAATTCGACCGTCAATCGGGCCGGCCGCAGCTCAAATCCTTTGGCGGCAGATTTTCACTGCGGTCTTTTGCGCTGAAATACGGGCTGATTTCCCGTCGGCAACCCGCGCCAGACGCAGAATAGAGCACACGGCTGTGGTTTGCGTCAGCAAGCCTGATTGGCCCGCTGACGCAGCGTGGGGTGTTTACAGCTGGACCGGCGGCACCATGCCGACAATCTCATAGGTTTTGCGCAGGATTGGTGCGGTGATTTCACGCGCGCGCTCGGACCCGCGTGTCAGGATACGGTCGATCTCGTCCTGCTCGCCCATCAGCCGCGCCATCTCGGTTGAGATCGGCGCCAGTTTCGACACCGCCAGATCCGCCAGCATCGGCTTGAACTCGGAGAACTGCTTGCCGCCGACATCGGCCAGCACCTGATCGACGCTTTGTTCGTTCAGCGCCGCATAGATGTTCACCAGATTGCGCGCCTCGGGGCGCTCTTCCAGGCCTTTCGCCTCGGAGGGCAGCCCTTCGGGATCGGTTTTGGCCTTGCGGATCTTCTTGGCGATGGTGTCGGCGTCATCCGTCATGTTGATGCGGCTGGCATCGGAGGGGTCCGACTTCGACATTTTCTTGGAGCCGTCGCGAAAGCTCATCACGCGGGTGGCTGCGCCCTCAATCACCGGTTCGGTCAATGGGAAGAAAT
>NZ_LUKH01001085.1:0-1289 GCF_001593695.1 Leisingera sp. F5
CTGCCCAAAGCCTCAGATCCGGCCCTGGGTGAAGGCGACAAGATTCTGGTCAAGCTGCAGCTGGTTCCGGATCAGGACCACAATTACGAGGCTCGGCTGATCCGCCGCATCGGCACCAACCCGAAACGGGTCCTCGGCATCTTCCGTGCAGGCTCCGAAGGCGGGCGGATTATACCCATCGACAAGGCCGCGTCCAGCGAATGGATGGTGGCACCGGACGCCATCAACGGCGCCAAGGACGGCGAGCTGGTCGAGGCGGAGCAGGCCGGCCCCAAGGGCCGCATGGGCCTGCCGCGCGCGCAGATCGTGGAACGGCTGGGCGACCCGACGGCACCAAAGGCAGTGTCGCTGATCGCTATTCACCAGCACGGCATCCCTGACCATTTTCCCGATCCGGTCATGGCCGAGGCGGATGCCGCCAAACCGATGGGCCTCAAGGGCCGCGAAGACCTGCGCGAGCTGCCGCTGGTCACCATCGACCCGGCGGATGCGCGCGACCATGACGACGCCTGCTATGCCCATGCCGACGACGACCCGAAGAACCCCGGCGGCCATGTGATCTGGGTGGCAATTGCCGATGTGGCAGCCTATGTGCGCCCCGGTTCTGCGCTGGACCGCGAGGCAAAGAAGCGCGGCAACTCCAGCTATTTCCCCGACCGTGTGGTACCGATGCTGCCGGACCGGCTGTCGGGCGATCTGTGTTCATTGCATGAAGGGGTGCCGCGTGCCTGTATCGCTGCGCGGATGCAAGTGGATGCCGAGGGCAACAAGATCGGCCACCGGTTTGTGCGCGGACTGATGCGCTCCGCCGCCTCGCTGCATTACGCCGAGGTGCAGGAGGCCATGGACGGCATTCCGAACGAAAAGACCACTCCTTTTGTGGAAGATGTGATCAAGCCGCTTTTTGCCGCATATCAGGCTCTAAAAAGAGCGCGTGCGGTGCGGGAACCCCTGGACCTGGACCTGCCGGAGCGCAAAATCATCCTGGATGACGCTGGTCAGGTCACCTCGGTTGCCTTCCGCGACCGGCTGGATGCGCACAAGCTGATCGAGGAG
The DNA here is from genome assembly GCF_001593695.1 of Leisingera sp. F5. NCBI lineage: Bacteria > Pseudomonadati > Pseudomonadota > Alphaproteobacteria > Rhodobacterales > Roseobacteraceae > Leisingera > Leisingera sp. F5. The sequence continues at coordinate 1,057 of NZ_LUKH01001085.1, forward strand.
TTCATGATCCTTGCCAATGTCGCCGCGGCAGAGACGCTGATCAAGAAACGCTCGCCGCTGCTGTTCCGGGTGCATGAGGAACCGGCGCAGGAAAAGCTGGAAGCATTGCGCGAAACCGCCCGCGCGGCGGGGTTGAATCTGGCCAAGGGCCAGGTGCTGCAAACCCGGCATCTGAATGCGCTGCTGAACCACGCGGCGGGAACCGATGAGGCGGAGCTGATCAACATCTCCAC
>NZ_LUKH01001086.1:0-1289 GCF_001593695.1 Leisingera sp. F5
CACCGCGTCGATGGTGCCGCGCTGCATGGCGCGGAACAGCTCGCCGGTGGGGACCAGCTGATCGGCGTAGTAGAGTTCGATCTGCATCCGGTCGCCGGCGATCTTGTTGAACATGTCGATGGCGGGTTTGATCACATGTTCACCCAGCGCCGCACCGGCATAGGTCTGCATCCGCCATTTGATGGTGGACTGGGCCAGGGCCGGGGTGGCCAGCGGTGCCGCCATGGCGCCAACGCCGGCGGTCTTCAGAAACTTACGTCTTGTTGTCATAACTCTCACTCCTTGTTGAAATATCCGGCCCCTTGGCAGGACTCTTGCTTGGTTATTTTCCGTAGACATATCCCGGCAGCCACAGGGCGATTTGCGGGAAGACCATGATCAGGGCCAGGGCCAGCACCATCACCGCGGCAAAGGGGATGATTGAGACATAGATGTCCTTCAGTCCGATTTCCGGCGGTGCCATTGCCCGCATCAGGAACAGGTTATAACCGAAGGGCGGCGTCATATAGGCGATCTGGGTGGTAATAGTATAAAGCACCCCGTACCAGATCAGATCGAACCCAAGCGCGCCCACCAGCGGCACATACAGCGGTGCCACGATCACCAGCATCGCGGTGTCATCCAGGAAGGTGCCCATCACGATGAAGCTCAGCTGCATCAGGATCAGTATCATCCAGGGGGAAAGGCCCAGCTTGGTAGTGAACAGGTCTTCGATGGCTTTGACCGCGCCGAGGCCGTCAAAGATCGCGCCAAAGGCCAGCGCTGCCAGGATGATCCACATGAACATGCAGGAGATGCCAAGGGTTGAGCGCACCGAAGTCTCAAACACATCCTTGGTCATCCGCCCCTTCAGCACCGCGGCAATAAAGGCGGTCATGGCACCGATGGCCGAGCTTTCCACCAGTGACGTCCAGCCGTTCACAAACGGCACCATCATCGCGGCAAAGATCGCCAGCGGCAGCACCCCGGAGAACAGCAGGCGGTATTTTTCCTTCATGAACACGTCTTTGTAGAACAGGGTGTTCTTGCGGGTCAGGAAGGACAGTGCTCCTAGGGCCAGCGCCACACCAAGCGCGGGTTTGGCTTCCATCGTGCCGGTCTTGATCAACAGCGGCACCAGCACCAACGCGCCCAGCACGATGTAGTTCAGGCGCAGCGGGTGGTCGGTGATCTGCTCGTATTCCGCCAGATCCTCGGGGTGCATGGCCGGACCCAGATCGGGCTGCATGCGGGAGCGGACATAGATGTAGACGATGAACATTGTGGCCATCAGCAGGCCGGGGATCACG
>NZ_LUKH01001087.1:0-1288 GCF_001593695.1 Leisingera sp. F5
TTCCTGAAAAGAGCCCCACCATATGCACAGTATGGGGCAAAGAGAATTTTTCGAGCATGAGCCAGCCGCGCAATGACCAGCTGGAGAACATGCGGTCGCCGATATAAATTTCATAAGCCATGCGCAAAGGCTAGCGCGGTGTGTTTCATCGTGAAATGGAATGTTTGTGATGGCATCCGTCACGGAAGATGATTGATAACCCCCGCCCGCCAGCCTTCGGAGCCGAACGCGATTTCACTGACCGACAGATTGTCGATGCGATGGGCAAAGGCTTCTTCTGCGGTCAGCATCTCTGCCCGCTGAATCTGGGTCAGGATTTGACCGAAATGCCCTGCAACAACCAAATCGCGGCCCTGATTCGCAATGATCAGCCCATCAATTGCCGCGTTCACCCGGTTGCAGACCTGATTCCAGCTCTCGCCGCCCGGCGGTGTTACATCGCCCGGCGTCTCCCAATAGGCTCGGATCCGGTCCGGATCCTCGGCGTCCACCTCGGCCCAGGTTCTTAGCTCCCAGGCGCCGAAATGGATCTCGCGCAGCGCTTCAACATGGGGAAGCCGCCGACGGCTGCCTTGGATGGCGCTGGCGGTTTCCACTGCGCGGGAAAGATCGGATGAGACGATCAGCGCGTCCGCTGGCAAGTAATCCGACAGGCGTTTCAGCGCGGCGGTGTCAGACAGGTCCGCGGGCAGGTCGGACCAGCCCACCATGCATTTGGCGTGTGTCGGCCCGTGCCGCACCAGAAACAGCCGGGTGGTCATAACGCCCCCTTCAGCACCAGCGGCAGCCCGGCGGTCACTTGCACAACAGTCTCTGCACGCGCTGCCAGTGCGATATTGAGCCGTCCCTGCGCTTCGCGGAAGCGGCGGGCCAGCTTGTTCTCAGGCACGATGCCAAGGCCGGTTTCGTTGGAAACGATCACCAGATCCGCGCGGCAGCGGCCGACGGCGGCCAGCAGGTCCCCTTGCGCAAGGTCCAGATCATGTTCCGCCAGCAGATGGTTGGTCAGCCACATGGTGGCACAGTCCATCAGGCAGATTTGCCCCGCAGTCAGCGCGTCCAGAACCCTGCCGGCCGTTTCCGGCTCCTCAACAGTTGTCCAGCCTTGCCCTCTTTGTTTGAGGTGGCGGGACACTTTTTCGCGCATTTCGCTGTCAAAAATTTGTGCAGTAGCCCAGTAAACTCTGTCTTTTTCAGCGTTTATGCAGAGCTGCTCGGCAAAGGCCGACTTCCCAGAGGCCGCCCCCCCTAGAATAAAAGTTACATTTGCAGGCATTTTTTGCTAACC
>NZ_LUKH01001088.1:0-1287 GCF_001593695.1 Leisingera sp. F5
CGCTCATTGATTAGCAACAGCGTAACACACCGAAGGTAAATTTACACTGATCAGTATGTTACCCGGCAAGTTCGGCACGATTCAGCGCACAATGCGACCACAATGCGTCCATCGCCTGGACCAGCGCGTCGATTTCCTTGGGGCCGTGCACCGGCGACGGGGTAAAGCGCAAACGCTCGGTACCGCGCGGCACAGTCGGGTAATTGATCGGCTGCACGTAGATGCCATAGTCCTCCAGCAGATGGTCGGACAGCACTTTTGTGTGCACCGGGTTGCCGACAATCACCGGCACGATGTGGCTGCCATGATCAATGATCGGCAGGCCAAGACCCTTAAGCCGCAATTTCAGCACCTTGGCCTGGTCCTGATGCTTGTCGCGCAGATCCTGCGCGCCCTTCAGATAGGCAACCGAGGCCGCCGCCCCTGCCGCAACCGACGGCGCAAGCGAGGTGGTGAAGATGAAGCCCGGCGCATAAGAGCGGATCGCGTCGCACATCTTGGCCGAGGCCGCGATATAGCCGCCCATCACGCCGTAGGCCTTGGCAAGCGTGCCGTTGATGATGTCAATGCGGTGGGCCAGACGGTCGCGCTCCGCCACGCCGCCGCCGCGCGGGCCGTACATGCCAACCGCGTGGACTTCGTCGATATAGGTCAGCGCGCCGAATTCATCGGCCAGATCGCAAAGGGCCTCAATCGGGCCGAAATCGCCATCCATCGAATAAATCGATTCAAAGGCGATCAGCTTGGGCGCCTTGGGGTCATCGGCTTCCAGCAGCTCGCGCAGATGCGCCGCGTCATTGTGGCGGAAGATACGCTTGGCGCCGCCATTGCGGCGCACGCCCTCGATCATCGAGGCATGGTTCAGCGCATCGGAATAGATGATGAGGCCGGGGAACAGCTTGGGCAGAGTGCTCAGCGTGGCGTCATTGGCGATGTAAGCCGAGGTGAACAGCAGCGAGGCTTCCTTGCCATGCAGATCCGCCAGTTCGGCCTCCAGCTGCTTGTGATAAACCGTAGTGCCGGAAATGTTGCGGGTGCCGCCGGAGCCTGCGCCGGTCGAATCAATCGCATCATGCATCGCCTCCAGCACAACCGGATGCTGGCCCATGCCCAGATAGTCATTGCCGCACCAGACGGTGATGTCCTGTTCGCCGCCGTCCGGACGGGTCCAGACCGCATGCGGGAAATGGCCCTTCTTGCGCTCGATGTCGATAAAGGTCCGGTAGCGGCCCTCGTCGTGAAGGCTGGCAATCGCTGCATCCAGTTTCGCGGTATAGTCCACCGGCA
>NZ_LUKH01001089.1:0-1285 GCF_001593695.1 Leisingera sp. F5
TTCCTTTACTGTGGCGGCAGCTATGCGCGGCGTACCCTCCGTCGAGATCGTCGACTTTCTTGAAGGTCAGTCCTGGGGCGAAGGAATTTATGTGGTGGCCTACGACGACCAGGCGGCGGACCCTGACATGATCATCAACGCGGTCCTGGCCAATGGCTACCCGGCTGAAGTCCTTCAGCCTGGCGGTTCCTGAGGCTCGAAGGAAGGGAAAGGCCATGAGTGACAGGCACATGGGAGGTCTTCTGGCCTTCGTCATTGCCGCTCCAGTTATGGTGATCTGTTGCGGAGGCGGTGGTGTTATCCTCACCGTTATACTGGGCGGGCTGAGTGGCTGGCTGTCGGGGCTCGGCTGGATTGCAACTGTGATCGCTGCCGTCGGTGCCATGCTGGTCTTTCGAGAGTTCCAACGGAGACGCCCGGCACACGCCGGCAGCGCGCCAGAAGACACTTGCTGTCGGCATGACGCGCAAGCCAGCCTCGACTCTGCCGAAAACGCGAACCGGCAGCAAAGCGGACGGACTTCGTAGGCCGTCGCTGCAGTGGCCGTGTCCATTTGATCAGGAAAACAGCCTCTTCGCCAGGCGGGTTTTCCGCAGGCTTGGAAACAGAAGATACATGAATACTGAAGAAAAATCCTCGAATGGCCTCCTGAAGGTCGGCCTCATCGGCACGGTCATCGCGGCGCTTTGCTGCTTCACACCTGTTCTTGTCGTCCTCTTCGGCGCCGTCGGACTTGCCGCCGTCGTCGGATACCTGGATTTTGTGCTGCTTCCCGCGCTCGGAATTTTCATCCTGCTGACAATCTACGCACTGTGGCGAAAGAACGCCCGCAATACCCAATCGCAAAGGAACTAGGAGATGATGACCCCTATAGACGATATGATGCCGATGGCGCCGCAAATGATGGGCTGTTGTTATTTCAACTTTTTCGGCGCGGTGTCCTGGATGGCATCAACCACCACGCCGCTGATCGCAATCGGCGCAATCGTCTACCTCCTGACCAAACGATCCGACACAGGGAGCAGTCAGGACTTCTCCCAACCGTAGATTTCGGAACGGCACAGCTGAAATGAAGGTGATTTGTGGCATCACCTTGATCGGACCGGAAGCCGAGGCTCAGATCAACCTGTTCGCCAAGATCATAGACGCCGGACTGACCGCCAACCAGCAAAAGGCGATGATATTCGCCTATCCCAGCTACACCACCGGAACGGTTCGATGGCAAAAAAAACACCCGAGACCACACGGAATGACGGCCCTATTAGGAAGCAAAGGAAGATGATGA
>NZ_LUKH01001090.1:0-1284 GCF_001593695.1 Leisingera sp. F5
AACCCGGTTCGACCCGGATGACTTCTTTGAGGCGCGCCAGGGCATGGTGCGCGCAACCAAGAACATGTGCGCAGCCCTCAGCGACCGCACCGGTGACGGCTATGTGTTCCGCACCGACCTGCGGCTGCGCCCGGACCCGGCGGTCACTCCGGTCTGCCTGGCGATGGAAGCGGCAGAGCGCTACTACGAAAGCCTGGGCCGCACCTGGGAGCGCGCCGCCTATATCAAGGCGCGCCCCTGTGCCGGCGACATCGCGGCGGGGGAGCGGTTCCTGAACACCCTGCGCCCCTTTGTCTGGCGGCGGCACCTGGACTTTGCTGCCATCCAAGACGCCCATGACATCCGCCTGCGCATCCGCGAGAGCAAGGGCACCGGCGGCGCCCTGCATGTGCCCGGCCACGACATGAAGCTGGGCCGCGGAGGCATTCGCGAGATCGAGTTCTTCACTCAGACTCGCCAGCTGATCGCCGGCGGGCGCGACGAGAGCCTGCGCCTGCGCGGCACCGTAGAAGGGCTGGCGGCACTTGCGGACAAGGGCTGGGTGCCTCTGGACACCGCTGAAACCCTCTCGGCCCACTACCGCGCCCACCGCGAGGTCGAGCACCGCATCCAGATGGTGCATGACGCCCAGACCCACCAGATGCCCAAGTCCGAGGATGGCATTGCCCGGATCGCCTGCCTGATGGACCGCAATCCGTTGGACCTCGCGGCGGAAATCAGGGACCGGCTGACCGAGGTGCATGAGCTGACAGAGGGGTTCTTTTCTCCCGGCGGTAAGCCCGCCGCAGACGCGGTACCCGAGGGCACCGCCGAGCTGGATGGTGCCATTATCGCCCGATGGCCGACCTATCCGGCGCTGCGCTCCTCCCGTGGGGCGCGGATATTCGAACGGCTGAAGCCGGAGTTGCTGTTGCGCGTCGCCAAGACCGCCAAACCGGCCGAAACCCTGGTGGCGCTGGACGGTTTCCTGGCCGGGCTGCCGGCTGGGGTGCAGCTGTTCTCGCTGTTCGGCGCCAATCCGCAGCTGATCGATCTGCTGGTGGATATCGCCGGCACCTCGCGCGGGCTTGCCAGTTTCCTGTCCCGCAATTCCGGGGTGTTTGACGCGGTGATCGGCGGCTCCTTCTTTGATCCCTGGCCGGGGGCGGACCTGCTGCGGGCGGAACTGCAAACCCGGCTGGCACAGGAACGCGATTACGAGGCCCGGCTGGATGCCACCCGCCGCTGGTGCAAGGAATGGCACTTCCGCATCGGCGTGCACCACCTGCGCGGGCTGATCGACGG